>NZ_CP061035.1:3645000-3916662 GCF_016743815.1 Sphingomonas aliaeris
TTCAACGCGCTGATCGCCGACATGAAGGCGGAGGCAAAGGATGCCACGCTGATCATGCTGATCGAGACGTGCGACGAGATCGGCCGCGCGATGATGGCGCTGGACGCGGACGACAAGCTGGCCGGATCCTATCCGTTCCTGACGATGCTGTCGGTCGCGGTGTGCGGCTGGCTGATGGAACGGCAGGGCCGCATCGTGGCGGACAGCGGCGAGGCGTCGGACTTCCTGGCGATGAAGGCGGCTGCGGCGAAATTCTATATCGACCAGATCGTTCCGGAAGCGCTGGGGCTGAAGGCCGCGGCGACGGCGAAGGCGGACGTCCTCTACTCGGTCGCGGCGGAACTGTTCGCGGCATGAGCTTCGATCTCGACGCCTATCTGGCGCGTATCGCGCTGGGTGCGCGGCCGTCGCCCGATGCGGCGGGGCTGGAGCGTTTGCAACACGCGCACCGCATGACGATCCCGTTCGAGAATCTCGACGTCGTCCTTGGTCGCGGGATCCGGATCGACAGCGACTCCGTCTCCGCCAAGCTGGTGACGGCGCGGCGTGGCGGATATTGTTTCGAACATAACCGGTTGTGCGGCGATGCGCTCGCGGCCCTCGGGTTCGAGGCGCGACCGTTGCTGGCGCGCGTCTGGCTGGCGCCGCCCGCGACGGCCGACGGGGTACCGGGAAAAACGCATACGCTTAGCCTCGTGCGGATCGACGGGCAGGACTGGATCGCCGATTGCGGCTTCGGCGGCAGCTATTCGCCACCTATGCCGCTCGTCGATGGCGCCACCGCGACCGGCCCGGACGGGACGACCTCCCGATTGCAGCGCGACGAGACGTTCGGCTGGATGCTGTCACGCGATGCGGGTGGCGACCCGCGGCCGCAATTCAGCTTCACGCTGGACCCGGTGTGGGAATCGGACCTACTGATGGGCAATCACTGGTGCTCGACCGCACCCGCGAGCCGCTTCACCCAGGCACCGATCGTCAGCGTGGTGCTGCCCAAGGGATTCGCCGGACTGAACGGCGTGTCCTATCGCCGTCGCAGCGGTGGTGAGGAGACTGTCGCGGAAATCACCGACCGCCGCGTCTACCGATTGCGGTTGAACATGTTGTTCGGGATCGACCTGACACCCGAGGACGTGGACGCGCTGGGACTTTTTCCGGCGAGTTAGAGCGCAGGAAATTCACCACCACCCGTTCGTGCTGAGCCTGTCGAAGCACCCTGTCCGTGGTGCACGCAATTCGACAAGCTCCGGACGAACGGTCGGTGTGGACCGGCGCTAATGTCATCTCGCTCAAAGGGCAGTTCTGCCCAACCGACCAGGTTTTGGAGCGACGGGCAGCGGCCCGTACTCGTCCGGTCTAGGCCCGCTCGCGTTCCAGCAGGTCGGCGGCGTCGAGCCCGAGCAGGTCGATATGGCTGCGGATGCGCGGCCAGCTGGTCTTCAGGAACAGCTCGCGTTCGGCGATCTTCAGCTTTTCCGCGGCCCCGGGTAGCACGAACATGCCCACCCCGCGCCGGACCTCGACATAGCCGTCGTCCTGGAAGCTCTGATACGCCTTGGCGACGGTTAGCGGATTGGCACCATGTTCCGCGGCAAGCGCGCGGACGGACGGGAGTTGATCCCCGGCGCGGAAGTCGCCGCGCAGTATCGCGGCCGAGATCGTCGCACGCAGCTTCAGGTAAACCGGGCTGTCTTCGCTGTTGAGCGCTGTCATGCTGACTTAATACACCAAAGGGCCGGGACGTCCAGCATCAATTATGACCAAGCGGATACAATCGTGCCCATTTCGGGACGCGGGCGTTCGTCGAGCGGACGCGACGGCGTGCCGATGAACATGAATCCGGCAATCCGCTCGGGTGCGGCGCCGAACGCATCGCGCACCGCGTCGCTGAAGCTGGGCCAACCGGTCAGCCAGCCGCCGGCAAACCCGCTGGCATGCACCGCGTGGAGCAGGTTCATGCACACTGCCCCGGCGGACAATTCCTGCTCCCACAACGGGATATGGCTCTGCGTCTTGGGCGAGAACAGCACGACGACCAAGGTCGGCGCCTGATGCGCGAACTGTTCGAGCGATTCGATCTCCAGTCGCGCCGCCTGCGGGCGTTCCTCGCGGTACGCCTTGACGATCACTTCGGCGAGCAGGTCGCGCTTCTCTTCGGGCACGATCACGAAACGCCACGGCGCGAGTTTGCCGTGATCGGGCGTCCGCGCGGCGATCTGGAGGATTTCGGCCAGCTGCGTCGCGTCGGGGCCGGGCGCGACCAGATCGCGCGGCTTGCCGGAACGGCGGGTGGCGAGCAGCGAGAGCAGGGTGGTGGTGTCGTTGAACATCCCCGTCATCTAGTCACGACGCTCGCGTATTTACACCCGGGCGATTGCCGCTAGTCTCCGCTCCCATCCGACACGCCGCATCAGACGGCCGCACGTATAATCGCTCAAGCGTTTCAGGGAGCTTTGTAAAAATGGTCGACACCCCCACCGCGGATTCCCGCGGCGAGCCGGATATCAGCCACGTAAATCCGGCAGAACAGAAGACCTGGTTCGGCCATCCGCCGCAGCTCGCCCGCCTGTTCACTACCGAAATGTGGGAGCGGTTCGGCTATTACGGCATGCGCGCATTGCTCACGCTGTATCTCACCAAGCATTTCGTGTTCGGCGATCGCCAGGCGACCGGCCTGTATGGCGGGTTCACCGCTTTGGTCTATCTGACGCCGCTGATCGGCGGATATCTGGCGGATCAGTATCTGGGGTCCAAGCGCGCGGTGAAGTTCGGCGCGATCATGATGTCGCTCGGCTATTTCGTCCTGTGCTTCGGCGGACAGACCGCGACGCCCTATGCGACGATCGACGGACAACGCACCACGATCCAGGTCGAACAGGTCGCGGGCGTCGAGACGCGCTACGTCGTCGACGGCGCGACGCGGCTGAAGATCAAGGGCAACGACGACAAGAGCGTCGACCTGCTCGCCGCGGACGGCACCGTCACGCGCCACATCGCGCCCGACGGGTTCCAGTCCGACGCGGATCGCAGCCCGCTGTTCGTCGCGATCATGCTGATCGCGCTGTCGATGATCTCGGTCGGCAACGGCTTCTTCAAACCCAATATCTCGACGATGGTCGGCGAATTGTATGCGCAGGGCGACCGGCGACGCGATTCCGGCTTCACGATCTTCTACATGGGCATCAACCTCGGCTCGCTCGGGTCGCAGATCCTTTGCCCGTTCCTCGCCGATGCCGTCGGCTGGTGGGCCGGCTTCGGCCTGGCCGCGTTCGGCATGCTGTTCTCCTATGCGCTGATCCAGTTCGATGGGGGCAAGCTGAACGGCTATGGCGAGCCCCCGGTGCGCGCCGGCCAGAAGGACCGCGCCCTCGGCATCTTCACCGCCGCGACATTGGGCGTGCCGATCTTCTACTTGCTCTTCGTCAACCTGATGAACATGGCACCGCCGGAACCCGGCTCGGGCATCGTCGGCTATGTTGCCTCGCTGTCGCTGATGGGCAAATTGCTGTTCGGCACCTTCACGATCGCGGTGCCCGGCATCCTGATCTGGTCGTTCCTGAAAGGCTCGCGACAGGAATTCCAGATGATGCTGGCGGCGATGGTGCTGATCGTCTTCAACGTCGTCTTCTGGACGTTGTTCGAACAGGCCGGGTCCAGCCTGACGCTGTTCGCCGATCGCAACACCGATCTGCACCTGTTCGGCATCCCGATCTCCGCCGGGCAGACGCAGTTCTTCAACGCCTTCTTCATCGTCGCGCTGGCGCCGGTGATGAGCATCCTGTGGAGCGGTCTTGCCAAGCGCAACATCGAACCGTCGATCCCGGTCAAGTTCGGCCTCGCGCTGATGGGCGTGGGCGCCGGCTTCCTGTTCCTCGTCTGGGGCACGCAGTTCGTCGGACCGGACTTCAAGGTCGGGATCTGGTGGCTCGCCGGCCTGTACCTGATCCACTCGGTCGCCGAACTCTGCATCTCCCCGGTCGGGCTCAGCATGATCACCAAGCTGTCGATCGCGCGCGTCGTCGGGCTGATGATGGGCGTGTGGTTCCTGTCGATCTCGGTCGCGCAATATTTCGCCGGCATGATCGCGCAGGTCGCCAGCGTCGAGACGGTCGGTGGACAGGTGACCAATTTGAAGGTCAGCCTTGACACTTATAGCGGCGTCTTCACGCTGATCTCCGAATGGGCGATCGGCCTGGGCCTGCTGCTGTTGCTGCTGTCCTGGCCGCTCAAGAAGTGGATGCACGGGGTCAAGTAAGGCGTTGGCCGCGGGGTGGTGATTCACTCCGCGGCCCGTCGATCTGCGGGCGCCCCCCGCCAAGACGCGGGTCCCCGCGTGTCTCCGGGGCGTTACCTCGCTTCATGGCACCCGCACTCCGGCGTCCACCAACCTCCGTTCGTCCTGAGCAACTGTGTTCACGCGGTGCGATATTCGGTATTGTTTTTGACCATCGCGTTGAGGGTTACGAGCAGTTTTCGCATTGTGGCGACGATGGCAAGCTTGAAGGGTTTGCCGGCCTCTCGCAGGCGGTTGGTGGTAGCGGCGAGTTGCCCCTTGCCCGAGCGCGCGATGCTGAGCGCGGCCAGATAGAGACAACGCCTGATGCTGGGCCTGCCGCCCGAGCATCGCCCCGGCCGGCTGGTCTTGCCGCTTTGGCGATCGAAGGGGGCGAGGCCAGCAAGCGCTGCGACCTGTCGACTGGAGAGGCGTCCGAGTTCTGGCATGCGTGCCAGCAGGCATGCGGCAACGACCGGCCCGACGCCGGGTGCTGTGCGGAGCAGGGCTTCGCGAGCGGCCAGATCGGGCGAGGCGGCGATGACGCTGGCAATGGCTTTTTCGATGCGCAGAACCAGGGCCTTGAGCCGTGCGACCTGCGCGACGACGAGGCGGCGCATGGCGGGATCGGCGATGCTCTCCAACTGATTGCCGAACTGGACCGCCTGGGCGACGGCAAGATCGCGCATGCGGACATGCTCGGCCAGCCTCACGGCCTCGGGATCATGGACATAGGGCGTCAGTTCGGGATGCAGTGCTGCCAGACACCGCGCGATGACGGCCGCATCGAGTGGGTCGGTTTTCGCGAGTTGTCGCTCGGCACGGGCGAAACTGCGCACGCGTGCCGGATCGAGGAGATAGGCTGTAACGTCCATCCGATCGAGCAGGATGGCGAGCTTGCGCTCGTAACCGCCCGATGCCTCGAAGCCGATCCGCAGGCACGCCGTACCGGCAAGCCGGACAAGCTTGCGGCCGAGTGCGGCAATGCCGGTCTTGGTATTGGGTACCCGCCAGAGCATTCCTGCCGGATGAGCGTGGATAACGAGTTCGTCCTTGGCAACATCGATGCCGACAAAGAGGTCGGAGTGTGACATGATCCGGTCTCCCAAGCTTGTCATGCGGGGTCCGTAAGCACGGCCCCAGGCAACTGTCCGGGGTTTGGGAAGACGGATGTGGCCCTGCTCAGGAACGGTCTTTGTCGACCGGCTTGTCGAACGGCCTCACATCCGCCGCCTGAGCCGGGTGGCCACCCGGCTCAGGCACCTTGCCGATTACACCATTCCAGACAGACAAGCTTGTCGAAGGGCGGGTAGCGCAGGACAGGTGCTTCGACAGGCTCAGCACGAACGGTTGGGGTGGATCCGATCGCCCGGATCTTACGCCCCACTCCCCGTTCGTTACAAACCAGCCCCCGGGCTAGACCCGCTCCACCGCATTCACCGCATCGGCGGCGCGCAACGCGGCGATCACGCGCATCAGATGCTGCACGTCATGCACCTCCACATCGATCGTGTTGGTGTGGAATCCGGTATCGCGATTGTCGAGCCGCAAATTGACGATGTTGGCCATCTGCGCGCCGATGATCGTCGCGATCGTGCCGAGCGCCCCGGGTTCGTTCTTCACCTCGACCAGGATGCGGCCCGTGGCACCCTCGGTCTTGTCGCCCCACGCGAGATCGACCCAATCGGCATCGTCCGCCGCCGCCAGCACCGGGCAGTCGATCGTATGCACCTCGATCCCCGCATCCGGGCGGCGCAGGCCGACGATTCGGTCGCCGGGCACGGGATGGCAGCATTCCGCCAGATCGAATGCCACGCCCGGCGTCAGACCGCGAATCGAGATGGCGCTGGATTGCGGGGGTAGTTCACGCAATGCATCCGCGCCCGCCGATCCCGGCATCAGCGCTTCCATCACCTGAGCATCGGTGACGCGGCGGCGCGCGATCGCCTCCATCAACGCGACCTCGTCGGCGATCTTCAGACGGGTCAGCGCGGCCTTCTGCGCATCCGCCGCCATCGTCGCCGGCAACCGGCCGACCAGTTCGTCGTAGATCTTGCGGCCCAGCGCCTGCGTCTCGACCCGCTCCTTCATGCGCAGATGGCGGCGGATACCCGCCAGCGCCTTTCCGGTAATCGCGAAGTTCAGCCAGGCGGGCTGCGGCTCCTGCGCCTTGGATCGCAGGATTTGGACCTGATCGCCATTCTCGATCGGCGTCCGCAACTGCACGACGCGCCCGTTGACCTTTGCGCCGACCGCCTGATCGCCGAGATCGGTATGGACGGCATAGGCGAAATCGACCGGCGTCGCGCCCTTGGGCAACTGGATCAGCTCGCCCTTCGGCGTGAACGCGAAGATGCGATCCTGATACATCGCCATCTTGGTATGTTCGAGCAGCTCCTCGGGGCTTTCCGTCGTATCGAGAATTTCGACCAGATCGCGGATCCAGCTGACCTGCGTCTCGGGCTTCACCCGAATCTGTCTGTGGTCCTGTTTGTACGCCCAGTGCGCGGCGAGGCCCAGTTCGGCCTCCTCGTGCATCTCCTCGGTGCGGATCTGAATTTCGACGCGGGTATTGTCGGCATGGATCACGCTGGTGTGGAGCGATCGGTATCCGTTGCGCTTGGGAGTGGAGATGTAATCCTTGAACCGCCCCGGCACCATCGGCCAGCGGCGATGGATCTGGCCCAAAGCGGCATAGCAATCCTGCTCGGTCGGAACGATCGCGCGAAACGCCATGATGTCGGACAGCTGCTCGAAGCTGATGTGCCGCTCCTGCATCTTGCGCCAGATGCTGTAGGGATGCTTCTCGCGGCCCGAAATATCCGCATCGATCCCGTGCCGGCCAAGCAACAGCTTCAGCCCCGACCCGATCTTCGCGATCCGGTCCCCGCCGCCATCGGTCTTCAGCGAATCCAGCCGCCGCGTGATCGATTCATACGCCTCGGGTTCCAGTTGCGCGAAGGCGAGCGTCTGCATCTCCTTCATGAACTCGTACATGCCGATCCGCTCGGCGAGCGGCGCATAGATATCCATCGTCTCGCGCGCGATCCGGCGGCGCTTCTCGGGCTTGGCGATGTGATGCAGCGTGCGCATGTTGTGCAGCCGGTCGGCCAGCTTCACCAGCAGCACGCGGATGTCGCCGGACATGGCGAGCAGGAACTTGCGCAGATTCTCGGCGGCACGCTCGTTTTCGGTCTGCGCCTCGATCTTCGACAGCTTGGTCACGCCGTCCACCAGCCGCGCGACGTCGGGGCCGAACAATTGCGTGATCTGTTCAATGGTCGCAACCGTATCCTCGACCGTGTCGTGCAGGATCGCGGTGGCGATCGTCTGATCGTCCAGATGCAGCTCGGTCAGGATGCCGGCGACTTGGATCGGATGGCTGAAATACGGGTCGCCGCTGGCCCGCTTCTGGGTGCCGTGCGCGTTCACCGAAAAGACGTACGCGCGGTTGAGCAACGCCTCATCGGCATTGGGATCGTAGCTTAAAACCCGATCGACAAGTTCGTATTGCCGCAGCACGCGATCACAATGTGGCCGCGTGCTGCCGCTTTGCAACATAAGTTTGCGATTACTTTGCGCGGGCGTTGCACTTTGCCAGTGCCGCCTCGTCGAACGCCTTGCCGTCCGCGGCGAAGCTGGTCAGCGCGCCGAAGCGCTTCACGACCAGCTCGCACACGATCGGCGCGCGCGTGGTGGACGCGGGCGCGGTGCACAGGCCGTCGGTGCACTTCCACATCACGCCACCGGTGATCGCGCTCGCCTTGGCCGGTGCCGAAACCGGCTTCGCATCGTAAAAGCCAGCACTTGCAGCAGAAGCGACGAACAGGGCGGAGGCGGCCAGCGTGGCGGCATACGAGGCGAATCGGATCACGTTCAATCTCCAGTTATATTGCGCAGCACAATAGGTTGCTAAACGCCACCTATCCCGATAGGTTGTGTGATGCAACTGGAATCAGAGAATTCGTTGCGACGCTTTTCGTAAATGCGATAGGTTACCTCAATGACTGGCAAAACGTTACGCGAACCGCTGCGCGATCTGGCCGAATGCAGCCTGCCCGCCGCGCTGGAGGCGATGGGCGAACGCTGGTCGTTCCTGATCCTGCGCGGGTCGTTCAACGGCCTGCATCATTTCGAGGAATTCCAGTCCGAACTCGGCATCGCCCGCAACATCCTCGCCAATCGCCTGTCGCGGCTGGTCGAACACGGCATCCTGAAGCGCGATGCGATGCCGGAGGACCGGCGCAAGATCGAATATCGCCTGACCGACAAGGGCGAGGCGCTGCTGCCGACGATGCTCGCGCTCAGGCAGTGGGGCGAGCGCTGGGAAACCGGGCACAAGGCCTCGCCGGTACTGGTCGACAAGCGAGACATGCGCCCGATCGCCCCGATCGAGGTGCGCGCCTGGGACGGCCGCACGCTGACCAAGTCGCAACTGCTCTGGGCGCTGCCCGAGGACGTCGTGACGGACGACGAGCAGGCCGAGGCGGCGGAATAGGCTGGGCCTCGGCGCTTGGGTCGGACTACGAATCCCTAATAGACTGCGTCACCCGGACTAGTTCCGGGGTCCACGGTACAGCAAATACAGTCCTTCGAGCCTCTTGCCGGCCCGCATGCTGCACGGTGGACCCCGGAACTAGTCCGGGGTGACGAAGCAGTTGAGCGGTGATCCGCTCAGCGGCTTGTCGCCCTAGCGTTCAGCGAGCTTTTCCAGGTACGCGCGAACCACGGGATCGTGCGGCAAGGGACGTCCGGTGGACAGGTCGACGTTCACGATCACCATCTGCACCACGCAGTGTAGTTCGCCCGTGACGGCGTGGCACAGTTCGAAACGCTGCGTCAGGCTCGATCCGCCGATCCGGTCGATGCGCATGAAACCCTCGATCTCGTCGCCGAGGCGGAAAGGCTTCAGATAATCGATCTCGGTATGGCGAACGTTATATTCGGTACGCTGCCATTCCGGCAGCGCCTCGATCCCGGTCCAGGGCCAGAATTCGGTAACGACGACATCGACATATTCGAGATAGCGCGAATTGAAGACGATCTTCTGCCCGTCGATCTCGGCATAGCGGACCTTGAACCGCGTCGAAAAGGCGAACCCCTCCCTCACGCCGCGATGTCCAGTGCGGGACGGCCCTCCGCGAAGCGCTCGCCGATCCACACCTCGGCATCGTTCCAGTCGTCGATCCGCGCATGCGCCGCCGGCGCCTTCGGCACGTGCGGCGCGAGCGCCGGTTCGGAGATCATGTGCAGGCGGTGGACCTGCGGCGCATGACGCGCGACCGAATCGTGATGCACCGCCAGATCGTCGACGAACACCGTGACGCTCGGATTATATTCCTCGATCAGCTTCGCGACCGGCGAGCCCTTGCCGCCCTGATTGCATTCGACGCGGTGATCGATGCCGAACTTGGCGAGCTGTTCGATCCGCGGCTGGCGGCACACGTCCTGCAAATTGGTCAGGACGACGATGTCCGCCACCTGCGACAGCGACGCCAGCGCTTCCCGCGCATGGGGCACCAGCGTCTGACGATCCATCTCGCCCGGGAAGAATCCCTCGATCATGCCCCACATATCCTCGCGGGTCAGCGCCGGGCCGTCGTTCCGGCGCGTCATGCTGCTCGCGAAATCGCCACCATTGGGGACGAAATCGATATCGTGCGTCTCGCCCAGCCAGACGCCGAAATGGCGCACCATGTGCAACAGCACCTCGTCGCAATCGGTGATCAACAACGGCTTCATGCGTCCAACTCCCTGCGCGCGGCGACCAGGGCGGCGGGCGCGATGTCCAGTCCGTCCGCACAGGCGAGCAGATCGGGTTCGTAATTCTCCAGAAACCCCAGCGTGGCCGAAAGCACTGCAGGATCGGCCGCGCGCGTGCGCAGGTCCGACGGGGTCAGGCCGGTCACGTCGAGCAGCCGGGTCGCGCGTTCCGGCTCCGCCAGCGTCCAGACCAGCGCACGCAATGCCAATGCCGCGGCGTCTTCATTTGTCTCGGACGCGCGCATTGCCTACACTCTTGCATTATCGGCTGAAAGGATCGTGCGGACGTGGCAAAAGGGTGCTCGTTGTCGAGGACAATGAACTCAACTTGAAGCTGTTCTGCGATCTCTTGCGGGCGCACGAATATCTGCCCGAGGGGGTTCGTGACGGCCGGGAAGCGGTGGATCGCGCACGCGAGTTCTCGCCCGATCTCGTCATCATGGACATTCAGCTGCCGCATGTCAGCGGATATGAGCTGATCCTGCAACTGAAGGCGGATGCCGCATTGCGCACCATTCCGATCATGGCGGTCACCGCCTATGCCGGACGCGACGACGAGGACCGGATTCGCGCCGCCGGGGCCGATTCGTATGTGTCGAAGCCGATCTCGCTCGCGCGCTTCGTCAACGAGGTCAGCGGGTTGCTGCCCTGAACCTGCCGGTCGGGCTTTGAGTAAACGACAAAAGCCGCAAGGCTTGCGCCCGCGGCTCTGGTCCGATCCGTAAACGCCAGGCGACAGGAATGCCGCCGGCCGATTACTTGATCTTGGTTTCCTTGAACTCGACATGCTTGCGCACGACGGGATCGTACTTCGAGAAGCTGAGCTTCTCGGTCTTCGTACGCGGATCTCTTCTTCGTGACGTAGAAGAAGCCCGTATCTGCCGTGCTCAGCAGCTTGATCTTGACGGTGGTCGGCTTTGCCATGACCCGAATTCCTGAATCTGTAAAAAAGCAAAAGCGGCAGACATGCCTGCCGCTCACAAGCCGCGTCCGTTGGGGCAAAGGGTCGGGCAAGTCAAGTCCGGCTTTGCATCTGCCACGCCGTTTACCGGCTGTTCACTATGTCCGGTGCACGCTCGCGGCCTTGGCGGATATGACGGGGCGGGCGGGAAGATGGGACAGGCACAGCCGGAAACGGTGCGCGAGCAACTGACGGTGCGAATCGGCAAGCTGGACGCCGTCATACGCTCCAAACCCCGCCGCGATACCGCGAACGACCTCGCACGCGAGATCGATGCGATCCGGACCATCGCCCATCTGAACGGCATGCGCCCCGCCGTCGCGGTGGCCCAGGCGCTCGAAATGGCCCTGGCACGCGGCGAGCGCGGCCCGCTGATCTACGGCTGGGTCGCGATCCTGCGCGATGCCGTTACCAGCGATCGCCACGACGACGCCGCCTGCGACACATATCGCGCCGCCTGTTCCGTGCGGCTGTTCGGATAGGATCGTGGATGCGTTGATGGCCGCGCTCGTCGCGGCGCTGTTGGCGCAGGCGACCGACCGTACGCCCTGGCTGGCCGCGATCCTCGCGACCCGCTTCGCCCGGCCCGGCGCGGTCATCATCGGCACCGCCCTCGCGCTGGCGATCGGCAACGCGGTCGCCGCGGCGTGCGGCATGCTGATCGCGCCGCACATGTCGCCAAATGCCCGCGACCTGTTCCTCGCCGTCGCCCTCATCTTCGCAGGTGCCGCCTGCCTCGTGCCCGTCAAGCGACCCGAACGGCTGGACGGCTGGCGGATCGGCGCGTTCGCCACCAGCCTGTTCGGAATCGGCATCCTCGCGCTGGGCGATCGCAGCCAGTTCATCACGATGGCGATCACTGCGCGCAGCCCCTCCCCCGTGCTCGCGGCGGTCGGCGCGACGATCGGTTCGCTGGCGGTCAACATCCCCGCGATCCTGGCGGGTGAAGACGCCCGCCGCCATCTCCCCCTCACCGCCGCACGATACGCGGTCGCCGCCCTGTTCCTGATCGCAGGGTGCATCTTCGCCCTGGGCGCAATCCGACTGATCTAGCCGATAGATCAGTGTCATCGGCCATTTTCCGACGCGCCAGGGAGCGATTCCGGTATCGGATCGTTCTCGCAACGAACCCGCTTTATCGCACAGGAAAATGATCATGGCCGATCCCGTCGCACCGCTGAAGACCCCAACCGATATCAAGAGCAACGCCGCCAAATCCGTCGCCGAGGCACTGAACGGAATCCTCGCGGACAGCTTCGCGCTGTATCTGAAGACGAAGAACTTCCACTGGCATGTCTCCGGCCCGCACTTCCGCGATTATCACCTTATGCTGGACGATCAGGCGACGCAGATCCTCGGCACGACCGATGCGATCGCCGAGCGCGTCCGCAAGACCGGCAACACCACGCTCCGTTCGATCGGCGATATCGCCCGCCACCAGACGATCGCCGACAATGACGAGCCGTTCGTCGCCGCCGCCGACATGCTCAACATCCTGCGCGACGACAATCTGAAGCTGGTCGAGGCGCTGCGCGAGGCGAAGGACATCGTCGACGAAGCGAAGGACAATGCCACCAGCGGCATCCTGGACGACTGGACCGACCAGGCCGAGGAACGCGCCTGGTTCCTGTTCGAAGCCAGCCGGGGCGCCTGATCCTATCGGCCGGGCCCTATTGCATTGCGCCGCGCATGCCCGCCGGACCGAAGGTGATCACCCACAGGTCCGGCGGCTTCGCGACGCGTACCGGCAGGATGCTCGCGCCAAGCCCGGCCGTGACGACGACGCGGTCGGGACTTTCGCGCGACGCACCGCACAAGAACGGCGTTCGCGGCCCGATCAAGCTCAGTACTGGACCAAGACCGGGGATAGCGACCTGCCCGCAATGCGTATGCCCGGACAAGATCACGCGCGGGGCGTCGTCCGGCAGCATCCTCGCAAGGAAGGGGCGCCGCATCACGCCCGCAATTTCCGGATCGTGTGCCATCATGACGCGCGCTCCCCGCAATCGCGTCATCGCCCGAATCGTCGCGCCGACATCCTGATGGCCGTGAATCGAATCGTCGATCCCGCCGATAGACAGCGGACCGCGACTGACGGCATCGTTCATCAACACGGTGACGTCCGCCCTGCGCAACGCCTTCCGAACCGCATGCATATCGGTCCCGTAATCGTGATTGCCCAGCACCGCGACCATCCCCAGCGGCGCACGCAGCCGGACGAGGCCGGCGGCAAGATCGGCCACGGACCGCGTCGCGTCCGACGGTTCGTGCCCGGCGATGAAGTCGCCCGCGATCAACACGATATCCGGGCGAACGGCGTTGATCTGGTCCACGATCCTCGCCAGCCGGCGCGGCCCCATCGCGATATTGCCGAGATGCACGTCGCTGATCAGCACCGCGCGGACCGGTCGGGCGCCGGCCGGCAAGTCGGCCAGCGGCAGGGCGATCCGTCGCACGATCGGATCGCGCCGCGCTTCGAGCACGCCGTACACGGCGACGAACACCCCGATTGCGGCGAACCTCGCCAATATCTTCGCCACGGTGCGCACGGCCGCCTCCTTACCGGGAGCATGTCGCCAGCGCCACGCGTTACGCCCTGATGCGCGCCTTTGCTGACCTGCTCGATTCCCTGATCTACACCCGGTCGCGTAATGCGAAGCTGAAGCTGATCGGCGATTATCTCCGCGTCACGCCTGATCCGGACCGTGGCTGGGCGATAGCCGCGCTGACCGGCGATATCGACCTGCCATCGGTCAAGCCGGCGGTCATCCGCGGGCTGATCGAGGCGCGCGTCGATCCCGTCTTGTACCGGATGAGCCGCGAATATGTCGGCGACAGCGCGGAGACGATCGCGCTCCTATGGCCCAACCCGGTCGTGCCCCCGGCCGAGGCCGCACCGCTCACGATCACGCAGGCGGTCGAGACGCTCAACGCCCTCTCCCGCTCGGACGCCCCCGCAGCGCTCGCCGACATGCTCGACCGGCTAGATGCGGAGGAACGATTCGCCTTGCTCAAGATGGCGACCGGCGCGCTGCGCATCGGGATCAGCGCGCGCCTGGCGAAGACGGCGCTCGCCAACGCCTTCGGCCTCGACGTCGAGGCGGTCGAGGAAGTGTGGCACGGCATCGCGCCACCCTATGCCAGCCTGTTCGCCTGGGCCGAGGGAACGGGCGAGCAGCCCACATCCGTCAACGTCCCCGTCTTCCGCCCGTTCATGCTCGCGCACCCGCTGGAGGATCTCCGCGTCGATCTCGCCGACTATGCCGCCGAATGGAAATGGGACGGCATCCGCGTCCAGATCGTCCACGTCGCGGGCGAAACGCGCCTGTTCAGCCGCACCGGCGACGATGTGACCGGCAGCTTCCCCGACGTCGCACGCGCCTTTTCCACCCCCGGCGTGATCGACGGCGAATTGCTGGTGAAGGGCGAGCATCAGGGCGGCACGCTGGGCAATGCCGATTTCGGCGGCGGCGGCGCGGCGAGCTTCAACGCCTTGCAACAACGTCTCGGCCGCAAGGTCGTCTCGGCGAAGATGCTGGGCGACTATCCCGCCTTCGTCCGCGTCTACGACATCCTGTTCGACGGCGAAGAGGATTTGCGCGAACTACCGTGGACCGAGCGGCGGCAGCGGCTGGAGACGTTCGTCGCGCGGCTCGATCCCGACCGGTTCGACCTCAGCCAAGTGATCGAGGCGGAGGATTTCACCGCGCTGGAGGGGATCCGCGCCGGCGCGCGCGATGCCGCGATCGAGGGCGTGATGCTCAAGCGGCGCGACAGTCCGTACGTCACCGGGCGGCGCGTCGGCCTGTGGTACAAATGGAAACGCGATCCGCTGACCGCCGATTGCGTCATGATGTACGCGCAGCGCGGGTCGGGACGGCGATCGTCCTTCTACAGCGATTACACCTTCGGCTGCTGGACCGACGAAGGCGAACTGCTGCCGGTCGGCAAGGCCTATTCCGGCATCACCGACGAAGAGCTGAAGATGCTCGACAAGTTCGTCCGCGGCCACACGCTCGCCCGGTTCGGCCCGGTGCGCGAGGTCGAAAAGACGCTGGTGCTGGAAATCGCCTTCGACTCCATCCACGACTCCAAACGCCACAAGTCCGGCGTGGCGATGCGCTTCCCCCGCATCGCGCGGATCAGGACGGACAAGCCCGCGGCGGAGGCCGACACGGTCGCAGGATTGCGCCGCCTGATCGTCTGATCCGCCTTGGAGTTTCAACCGATAGCGTGGCATGTCTTCGCCGTCCGGGAATAGAGAGACGAGGGGTTGGCATGGGCTGGGGGTTGATGGTCTTGGGCGCGATCGGCGCCGCGTCGATGGCAGTCACGGCCACAGCCAAGGGGCCCGCCGACGATATCCTGGCGCTCACCCCGGACACCGCGCTCGTCATTATGAAGAGCGAGACGTGGCAGCCCGCGCCCTCGATGAAATCGGCCTACCGGCTGACCTTGTCGATCTACGACCCTGCCAACGAAAAGCTGTTGGGCAAGCCGTTCGGGGGCAGCGCTGAATTCGCGGCGCAGGACAAGAAGTTCATCGACGGCTATCTGGTCGTTCGCGTCAAGCCGGGGCGCTGGGTGTTCCAGAGCTATTCGCAGCAGGACAAATGGGCGTTGTGCTTCAACGCCGCATCGTCGCAGTTCGATGTGAAGCCGGGACAGATCGTCTATCTCGGCGAATTCGATGCGCTGCGTCATCGCCAGCAACTGACGATAACGGCAATCCGCTCGGGCAAGTCGTCGATCAGCGGATACGGCTTCGCCGATTTCTTCGATCTGGCGGAGGGCCCCGCGTTCAAGCCGATCGACCAACAGCAACTAGACGCGGTGCGCGCGATGCTGACCCGAACCGCGCCGGCCGTGGCCGCGCCACTGGTCGCCGCGACCTATTCGCCGGCGAAGTTCGGCACCGGATCGACCCTGTTCGCGGAACGCCGATGCGGCGGCTATTTCATGACCGGCGCGAAACCGAAACCAGCCATGAAGTAAAGCGTCCGGGGGACACGCGCCGGCGTCCCCCGGATGTCATTTCACCCATTGCGCCAGCCAGTCGGCGAGCCCCTGCGGGCTCATGCTGCGCGCGTCGGCGAGTGCGGCGGTGCGGCCGGCGTTGATCAGCGTGTCGGTGCGCGGGTTGACGATCAGCAGGTTGGGCACGCCCTCCAGCCGCTTGGTGATGCCGTAATGCGCCGGAATCTGCAGGTTCTTGTCGAACCGGCCGATATCGACCGTGACGATCACGTAATGCCGGTCGAGAAAGCCCTTGAGCGCGGCGGTGTCCATCGTCCCCGCGAGCAGGCGGCAGTCGAGGCACCAGTTCCCGCCCAGATCGATCAGCAGCAACTTGCCCTGCGCCTTCGCCCGCGCCTTTGCCGCGGCGACCTGCGCATTGGCGTTCGCCGTCTCGCTATAGGGGAGCGGCAGCGGCTTCGCGAGCTGCTCGAAACTGGCGATCGGCATGCGCGGCGGGGTCGCGGCGATCGACGGCAGGGCCAGAGCGAGCGCGGCGACGATACCAAGGGCCGGGGCGGCGATCTGGGTGGAATGGTAGCGCATGAAAAACTCCGGGGTTGAGCGACTGGCGTACCAGTCTGGCGGCGGGGGCTCCGCGCAGAATTGCGGAGGGTGGTGTAAAGAAAAATGCCGTAGGCCGACGCGTTCAGTCCGCGTCCGGGTCGATCGCCTTTTTTGCCAGTCGCGTGATGATCGTCACGGGATCGCGACCATTGCCATAGCCATAATCGGCTGCCTCGCGCTTGCCGCACTGCCGCTCGCCGGCAAACATACCGCACCTGCCATAGGGGGTCATTGCGACGGTCCCGCTGCGTGCCTCGCCTTTCCCGCGTTCCGATGCCGCCCGCTCCAGCAGCAGGGGAAGTCGATACCGGTCCGCCCTTTTCCCGCACACCACGATCTCATCCGTCGGCGCGGCATCGTCGCAGCGGGAAGGCGTAATGCGTGTCGTCCGTCGTCGGGCAGTGTCCGCCAGATCGAACGGTTCGCGGTTCGTGGCCGGCTGGGCGGTCTGCAACGCGATCAACCACCATGCCATTTCCGTCACCCCGCCCCGTTAGCGATGCGGACTATGGCCCCCGAAAACGGCATTTCTGGGGCCGGTCGGCGGTAACGATCGAGTGCCTGCCCGATATCAGAATCACGAACGCCGGAAAGGTGAGCGGTATCACGCTGACATCCCTGCAGAAGCCGTCCGGCGTCAAACTGTCTCCAAAATTGTGGAATTACGACGCGCGTCGGCTCTCCCGTGCTGGTTTCCGCCCGACCGAACGATTCGCCGCCCAAACCTGCCTGGCGATCTGAAGCGCGATCAACCGCCGAGCCATTCCGGTCATCCCGCCCCGTCAACGATGCGGATCAGGACTCTCCGGAAACGGCTTGGTTGGGGCTGCAGGGCTCCGCCGTCTGGCATGACATCGGAACAGGCGAAAAGGTAAACAGCAGCATGCCGGAATCCCGTCGAAACTGTCGGTCGTCAGGCCGGCACCGAAGTGTTCGGTAGCGACACGCGTCGCCGTTCACGCGGCGGACTCCACCAGATCGAACGTCCCGCCGCCCGTAGCCGACTGGCCGATCTGAAGCGCAATCAATCGCCAAGCCATTCCAACACCCCGCCCCGTAACGATGCGGACTACGGTTTCCGGAAACGGCCTGTCTGGGGCTGCCCGGCGGCGGGTCCGGCTATCTGCATGGCATGTCATCGAGGCGCGCGGGAGAATAAGCAGCAGCACGATGAAACTCCTGTCGAACCACCCAGCGTGAGACCGGCCCCGCCACCCAAAGAAAAACCCGGCGGGCACTGGGCCCGCCGGGTCTATTCCGTTCGACTGAAATCGAAGCGCTTATGCGATCGAGGTCAGGTTCACCGCTGCATGCTTGCCGCGACGATCGACTTCCAGTTCGAATTCGAGCCGGTCGCCTTCGTTCAGGCTGGTCATGCCGCCACGTTCTACGGCCGAGATGTGCACGAATGCATCGGGCTGCCCGTCGTCGCGCTGGATGAAGCCGAACCCCTTCATCGCGTTGAAGAACTTGACCGTGCCGGTCGCCTTCTCACCCGTCAGCTGACGCTGCGGGGCGGCACCAAAGCCGCCGCCTGCGCCGCCGCGCGGAGCACCGCCGGGGGCTGCATCGCGTTCACGCGGAGGACCGCGATCGGTGACGGCCATCGGCTCGCCCTCGATCTTCAGGTCCGTCGCCGAGATGCGGCCACCGCGATCGACCAGGGTGAAGCCGAGCGGTTGACCCTCGGCCAGACCGGTCAGGCCAGCCTGCTCGACTGCGCTGATGTGCACGAACACGTCCTCGCCGCCATCGTCGCGAACGACGAAGCCGAAGCCTTTCTGGCCGTTGAAAAACTTGACCACGCCAGTGCCTTCGCCGACGACCTGCGGGGGCATGCCGCGACCTGCGCCGCCGCCCGGGCCGCCAAAGCCGCCGCCGCCACCACCGCCGCTGCTGCGGAAGCCACCGCCGCCGCCGCCGCCGCCGCCGAAGCGATCACCGCCGCCGCCGCCACCACCGCCGAAGCGATCGCCACCACCGCCGAACCGCTCGCCGCCACCGCCGAAACGATCACCGCCGCCGAAGCTGCTGCCGCCGCCGAAATCATCGCCGCCGAAACCGTCGCGCTTGTCGCGGCCACGCCCACCGCGATCCCCGCGGCGTCCTTTATCGAAACTCATGCCCTGTTCGTCTTCCCGGTCCGCCCAACTTGCCTATGAAACCTGGACGCCGAGCGAATAGCGCAGGTTTCCGGACACCAAACCAATCGTGCCACCGAGTCGGTCTACCCTAAAAACACCAATGCTGCGAACGAATTCGTCCAAAATGGGGCACAGTTCGCATCAAAGCTTGCAGCAGGGTGGCATGATCGGCACAGCCTGCCGCATGTCTACCGCCGAACTCCTGTCCGATCCGGCCGCCTGGGCGGCCTTGGCCACTTTGATCGTGATGGAGGTGGTGCTCGGCATCGACAACCTCATCTTCATCTCGATCCTGTCGAACAAGCTGCCCGAGGCGCAGCGCGGCAAGGCGCGCAAGGTCGGAATCGGGCTCGCGCTCGTCATGCGACTGGCGCTGCTCACCGCGATCGCCTGGATCGTCGCGCTGACCGCGCCGGTGTTCGACCTCGGCATCGTCGGCCCGACCGGCAGCCACGGCGAGCCGAGCTTCGAAACGGCGTTTTCCTGGCGCGACCTGATCCTGATCGCCGGCGGGCTGTTCCTGATGTGGAAGGCGACGAAGGAAATCCATCACAGCGTGGACGAGGACGATTCGGACGACCTGCTCGACAAGGGCAAGAAGACGGTCGAACTCAGCTTCACCGCCGCGATCGTCCAGATCCTGTTGCTCGACATCGTCTTCTCGATCGATTCGATTCTGACCGCGGTCGGCATGACCGAGCATGTGCAGGTGATGTACGTCGCGGTGATCGTCGCCGTGCTCGTCATGCTGCTCGCCGCCGATCCGCTGGGCAATTTCATCAATCGCAACCCGTCGGTGGTGATGCTCGCGCTGGGGTTCCTGCTGATGATCGGCATGGTGCTGATCGCCGAGGGGTTCGGCGCGCATGTGCCCAAGGGCTATATCTATGCCGCGATGGCCTTTTCCGGCGGTGTCGAGGGATTGAACATCTGGTCGCGCCGCGCCCGCGAGCGAAAGGCCGCGGCGAAGGCGACTCGCCATTGAGCATTCATCCGTTCGCCGCTAGGCGAATCGGATGACCGTTTATCTGCATGAAGAAGACCTGCCCGCCGGCCTGTTCGCCGATGGCGCCGATATCGCCGTCGACACCGAGACGATGGGCCTGCTGACCCCGCGCGACCGGCTGTGCGTCGTGCAATTGTCGGACGGCGGCCCGGACGAGCATCTCGTCCGCTTCTCGCCCGGCAGCGATTACGCAGCGCCCAACCTGCGCGCGCTGCTTGCCGACAAGACCCGGGTGAAGCTGTATCACTTCGGCCGCTTCGACCTGGCGGCGATCAAATATTACCTGAAGACGGACGCCACGCCGGTCTATTGCACCAAGATCGCGTCGCGGCTGGTGCGCACCTACACTGATCGGCACGGCCTGAAGGAACTCGTCCGCGAGTTGCTGCAGACCGATATCTCCAAGGCGCAGCAATCGTCCGACTGGGGCGGGCCGGTCCTCTCCGACGCGCAGAGGGATTATGCCGCGTCAGACGTGCGCTACCTCCACCGGTTGCGCGACGAACTGGATCGCCGGCTGGCGCGCGAGGGCCGCACCGAACTGGCGCAGGCCTGTTTCGACTTCCTGCCGCACCGCGCCGATCTCGACATCGCCGGCTGGGCCGAGGCCGACATCTTCGCACATGTCTGATACCGCCGCCCAGGTCCGGTCCGAGCGGCAGATCTGGGCCGCGCCGGGCAGTCGGCACGACCGGCTCGTCGCGCTGTCGCGGTTCGGCCTGCCCGTGGCGATCGGCATCCTCGCCGCATTCCTCGTCATGGCGCCGCTGACGATGCGCGGCGACGTCTCCTTCCTGCTCGACAAGAACAAGGTCGAGGTCGCTCGCGAGCGCCTGCTGCTCCAGCAGGCGCGCTATCGCGGCGAAGACGGCAAGGGTCGCCCGTTCGCGCTGACCGCCGAGAATGCGGTGCAGAAGAGTTCGTCCGAACCCGTCGTCCGGCTGAAGACATTGTCCGCCGCGATGCAATTGCCCGACGGCCCGGCCAGCATCGTCGCGAACAACGGGCGGTACAACATGACCACCGAACAGATCATGATGGACGGCAAGATCCTGTTCAAGGCGGCCGGAGGATACCGGCTCGACACACACGATTCGATCGTCGACCTGAAGACGCGCAAGCTGCGCAGCGGCGGCGCGGTCACCGGCACCGTGCCGCAGGGCAATTTTAGCGCGAATGCGATGAAGGCCGACCTCGAAACGCATGTCGTTACGCTGGACGGCAACGCCCGCTTGCGGATCGTGCCCGGAAAGACGAAATAGCCGGCATGTCGAACCTTTTCCGCCTTGCCCTGAACGGCGTGCTACCACTGGCCATCACGATCGGTGCCGCCGTTGCCGTATCGGCGCAGACGCGGCACAATTCGAATGCGCCGATCGATTTCGGCGCGGATCATATCGAATTGCAGGACAAGGCCAACCGCGCCGTCCTGTCCGGCAACGTATCGGTCAAGCAGGCGGAAATGACGCTGCGGTCCGCGCGCATGACGGTGTCCTATACGGGGCAGGTGATCGACGGCAGCCCGCAGGTTTCGCGGCTGGATGCGGCCGGCGGCGTCGTCGTGACGCGCCCCGACCAGACGGCGCGCGGCAATTTCGCGGTCTACGATCTCAACCGGCGCGTTGTGACAATGCTGGGCGCGGTCACGCTGACGCAGGGCGGCAATACCGTGAATGGCGGGCGGCTGACGATCAACCTCGACAGCGGCCGCGCGGTGATCGACGGGTCGTCGGTTGCGGGTACGCGCAAGAATGGCGACGGCACGACGACGACCGCGCCGGGCGGCCGGGTCACCGGGCGCTTCTCCGTCCCCAAGCGGGATCAGCCCTCGACGAACTAGGCCCGATCGACGTCCAGCCGCGAAGGTATGTGCGCACCCAAACCACCCCGGCGGAGGCCGGGGTCCAGTTGGGAAAGCTGCCATACCGGAGGCTGCGTTTCGTTAAGGACCTTCCCGCGACTGGGCTCCGGCCTTCGCCGGAGGGGTGGGGATGAATGTCGATCCGCCCTACGCGGTACGCGCGGGCCGTAGCAACTCCCACGCCGAACCCCACCGGAGGGCGCGGGAAACAGGTCGTTTTGCCGCTACACCCTTCCAACCGGCCTCAGTCTGCGGCATGAGCCATGCACGAAGCCTGCCAAATTGATCCTGGTAAGCTTATGCTAACCTCAAGATGCGAGCAGTCGAGCAGATGACCGACACAGCGATCCTCGAACAGATGCCGCCGATCCACGAAAAGCCCACCGGCCAGGGGCTGGCGGTCGTGTCGATCGCCAAATCCTACGACAAGCGGGTCGTGCTGACGGACGTTTCGGTCAGCGTCGGGCGTGGCGAGGTGATCGGGCTGCTGGGTCCGAACGGCGCGGGCAAGACCACCTGCTTCTATTCCGTCATGGGATTGGTGAAGCCGGATTCCGGCCGCATCATGCTGGACGGCGACGACATCACCGGGCTGCCCATGTATCGCCGGGCGATCCTGGGGCTCGGCTATCTGCCGCAGGAAACCAGCATCTTCCGCGGGCTGTCGGTCGAAAAGAACATCCTGACCGTGCTGGAACTGGCCGAACCGGACAAGGATGCACGCGCCGCGAAGCTTGAAAAGCTGCTCGGCGAATTCGGGCTGACCCGATTGCGCGACGCGCCGGCAATGGCGCTGTCCGGTGGCGAACGCCGCCGTGCCGAAATCGCCCGCGCGCTCGCGGCCGAACCGTCGATCATGCTGCTCGACGAACCGTTTGCCGGCATCGATCCGATCTCGATCTCGGATATTCGCGACCTGGTCTGCCAGTTGAAGGATCGCGGCATCGGTGTGCTGATCACCGATCATAACGTCCGGGAAACGCTCGATATTGTCGATCGCGCCTATATCATTTACGATGGCCGCGTGTTGTTCACCGGTTCGCCTGCGGAACTGGTCGCCGATGCCAACGTGCGGCGGCTGTATCTGGGCGAGGGCTTCTCGCTCTAGCCTATGAACGCGTGCGCACGCCTTTCTCGACCGGTCCTTTTCGGATGAGTCTCGCGCCGCGCCTGGATCTGCGTCAATCGCAATCCCTGGTGATGACGCCGCAGTTGCAGCAGGCGATCCGCCTGCTCGCGCTGAGCAATCTCGAAGTGGAAGGCTTCATCGCCGAGGAGATCGAGCGCAATCCGCTGCTCGAGGCGAGCGGATCGGACGATGACGGCCCGACGCTGGAACGCGAGGCGCCCGCCGAACCGCGCAGCGAACCCGCCACTGCCGACGAACTGGTGATGGGCGGCGATTCGACCGGCGAGGCTTCGCTCGACGTGGATTTCACCGCGGAAAGCTTCCATCACGACAGTCCCGCCGATGTGGGCGGCGCCGGAATGGACGGATCGCTCGGGATGAGCGGCGCCGGTGGCGGCGGAATGGGGGGAGGATGGCCCCGATTTCGATTCGTTCGCGGCCGGGGATCTCAGCCTGGCCGATCATCTGCTCGCGCAGGCGGGACCGGTGGTGGACGGTGCGGACGCCTTCATCGCCGCGCATCTGATCGACCAGATCGACGAGTGCGGATATCTGACCGTGCCGTTGCTGGAAATCGCCAACCGGCTCGGCGTGCCGCTGGCGCGGGTCGAACATGTCCTGTCGATCATCCAAACGTTCGAGCCGACCGGGGTCGGCGCGCGCGATCTTTCCGAATGCCTGAAATTGCAGGCGATCGAGGCGAACCGATACGATCCGTGCATGGCGCGGCTGATCGATCACCTGGAACTGCTCGCGCGGGGCGAACTCGGTCGGCTGAAGCGGATCTGCGAAGTCGATGACGAGGATTTGGGGGATATGATCCGCGAAATCCGCAGTTTCGATCCCAAGCCTGGCTGCCGGTTCGGCGGGGAACCGGCGCAGGCCGTGACGCCCGACGTGTTCATCGCCCGCCGCAAGATCGGGGGCGAGGATGGCTGGGCGATCGAGATCAATGCCGCCACCCT
The DNA here is from genome assembly GCF_016743815.1 of Sphingomonas aliaeris. Classification (NCBI taxonomy): domain Bacteria; kingdom Pseudomonadati; phylum Pseudomonadota; class Alphaproteobacteria; order Sphingomonadales; family Sphingomonadaceae; genus Sphingomonas; species Sphingomonas aliaeris. The sequence goes on from NZ_CP061035.1 coordinate 3,668,686, forward strand.
GCCCCGCTTGCTGGTCAATCGCGGCTATTACGTCGAATTGTCGGGCGGTCAGCAGGACAAGGCGTCCAAGGCCTGGCTGGGCGATATGCTCGCCAGCGCGAACTGGCTGGTCAAGGCGCTGGACCAGCGCCAGCGGACGATCGTCAAGGTCGCCACCGAAATCGTCAAGCAACAGGAGGCGTTCTTCCTGCACGGCGTCGCCCATCTTAAGCCGCTGACGTTGCGACAGGTGGCGGAGGCGATCGAGATGCACGAATCGACCGTCAGCCGTGTGACGAGCAACAAATATCTGTCCTGCGCGCGTGGCCTGTTCGAGCTGAAATACTTCTTCACCAGCGCGATCCAGTCGTCCGAAGGCGGGGAAGCGGTGTCGGCGCAGGCCGTCAAGGCTGCGATCCGCTCCCTGATCGCGGGCGAAGGCAATACGATCCTGTCCGACGATACGCTCGTCGAACAGTTGAATTCCAAGGGGTTCGATATCGCGCGCCGCACCGTGGCGAAGTATCGCGAGGCGCTGGGGATCGGATCGTCCGTCCAGCGCCGCCGCGCCCGCGCGCTGGAGGGGGCGGGCTGATCGCTTGCCACTGACCCGCAATCCGGCTCTATTCGGATGCTGATAACCGATCGGGGGTTTGGGTCATGGTCAACGTTACCGCGGGTATCGTCACGCAGCCGACGCGCTGATGCGCGTCTTCCATCGGGCTATCGCCGGGATCGCCCTGTTCTGCGCGACGTTCTGCGCGGCGCCAGCCCTTGCCGACTGGCGTGAGGCGAGCAGCGACCATTTCCTGATCTATGCGAACAGCGACGAGCGCTGGCTGCGCGACTTTGCCGACCGGCTGGAGCGGGTCGATGGCGCGATGCGGTTGACGCGAGCGGTGGAAAACGTAGCCGGCCGGCGATCGAACCGGCTGACGATCTACGTCCTGCCGAACGTCACTGCCGTCCAGCAGATGTGCGGGAAAAACTGTAAAAACGTTGCCGGCTTTTATGTGCCCCGCGCCGGGGGTTCGATCGCCTTCACGCCGCGACAGGGCAGCAATCCGTCCGATCCCTACGACCTGAACGCAAACACCGTGCTGTTCCACGAATATGCACATCACATCATGCTGGAGAATTTCGCTGCCGCCTATCCGCGCTGGTTCGTCGAGGGGTTCGCCGAATTCAATTCGACCGCAAAGGTCGAGCGGAACGGCGCAGTGCAGCTGGGCGGTGCCGCGAACCACCGTGCTTACGGTCTCGTCCTGGCCCAGCCGCTGCCGATCGCGACATTGCTGGAAGACAGCAAGGCAAAACTGTCCGCGGCGCAGCAGGACGTGTTCTACGGCCGGGCGTGGCTGCTGGCGCACATGCTGACGTTCGACGCCGCGCGTAGCGGGCAATTGTCCACCTATCTGCAGCTGATCAACCAGGGGAAACCCAGCCTGGAGGCGGCGCAGACCGCGTTCGGCGACCTCAAGACCCTGGCGCGCGACATGGAGAAATACCTCAATAGCCGCACGCTTTCCGGGCTGCTGGTGCCGCCCGACCGGCTGAAGATCGGCCGCATCGACCTGCGCACGCTGTCCCCGGGCGAGGCCGAGACAATGGCGGTCCGCATGCGGTCGAAACGCGGCGTTAGCCGTCCCGCCGCGCTGGCGCTGCTGCCCGAAGCCCGCCGCCGCGCGCGCGACTTCCCGAACGATCCCGCCGCGCAGGGCGTGCTGGCGGAGGCCGAATATGACGCGGGCAACGTCCCCGAGTGCGAAGCCGCCGCCGATCGTGCGCTGGCGGCGGACCCGAAATACGTCCAGGCCCTGCTCTACAAGGGCCGCGCCCGCATTCGCCGCGCGGTCGATGCCAGGTCGAAGGATCCGGCCGTCTGGAAGGAAGCGCGAAGCTGGCTGATCAAGGCCAACCGGATCGATACGGACGACGCCGAGCCGTTGATGATGTTCTACGAAAGCTTCCTGGTCGCGGACCAGAAGCCGTCCGACAGCGCGGTCGCGGGGCTGATGCGCGCCTTCGAACTCTCGCCGCACGATGCCGGCCTGCGCTTGATGGCGATCCGCCAGACGCTGACCGGCGGCGATGTGAAGGAGGCGCGCTACATGCTGATCCCGCTCGCCTTCGATCCGCACGCCCCGCGCGACAATATGGCCGCGAAGATGGTGGCGATGATCGATGCCGGCAGCCCCGCCCCCGCCGTGCTTGCCACGATGAGGACGAAGGACGAACCGGCGCCGGAGTGAACGCTCAGTCGTCCTCGTCCTCATACCCCACCAGCGCCAGCGCCCGCGCCTTGATCTGGCGCGTCATGCACCAGTGGACCAGCGCATCTTCCCGCCCGTGCGTCACCCACACTTCCTTCGGTGCGATCTCGATCAGCGTCTCGGTCAATTCCTCCCAGTCGGCATGATCGCTGAGGATCAGCGGCAGTTCGACGTTGCGCTGCACCGCGCGCTGCCGGACCCGCATCCACCCGCTCGCCATCGCGGTGATCGGATCGGGCAATCGCCGCGACCAGCGGTCGTTCAGCGCCCCCGGCGGCGCGACCACCACCTTGCCCATCAGGTCCGCCTTGGGCGCATCGGTCGCCGGCCGCAGCTCGCCCAGGTCGACGCCCAGTTCGACATACAGGTCGCACAATCGCTGCACCGCGCCGTGCAGGTAGATCGGATCGTCATGCCCCCGGTCGCGCAATTCGCGGATCACGCGTTGCGCCTTGCCCAGCGCATAGGCGCCGACCAGCACGCAGCGCGTCGGGTTCGCCCGCAGCGCCGCCATGAGCTTGTCGATCTCGTCGCCCGTTTCGGGATGCCGGAACACGGGCAGTCCAAAGGTCGCCTCGGTGATGAACACGTCGCATTTGACCGGCTCGAACGGCGCGCAGGTCGGGTCGGCGCGCCGCTTGTAATCGCCCGACACGACGATCCGCTCGCCGCGATGATCCAGCACGATCTGCGCCGATCCCAGCACATGCCCGGCCGGCACGAATGTCGCCTCCACCCCGCCCGGCAGCGACAGCGTCTCGCCATAGGCCACCGGATGCCCCGCCTGCGGACCGTAGCGCGTGTGCATGATCGCCAGCGTCTCAGGCGTCGCCCACACCGCATCGTTCCCGCCGCGCGCATGATCGGCATGGCCATGCGTCACCAGCGCGCGCGGGCTCGGGCGCGAGGGATCGACCCAGATATCGGCGGGCTTCACATAGATGCCGTGCGGATGCGGTTCGATCCAGTCGCCGAGCTTTGCCATCCAGACACTATGATCGGCCGGCGGCGAAGTTCCACCCGCACCCGGTCGAAACCCCTGCGAAGGATCGTTCGGGCGAGGGCCGCGTTGACCCGGTATCTGGAGAATTCAGCAAGGGAATCAACGCGGTGGATACCAGTATACCTTGGGCATTGGTGGTCGTCGGCGGACCGATCATCCTGGGTGGCGTCCTGTTATGGGCGATCCTGAACAACCGTATGTCGCGCCGCGACAAGGCCGCATCGGACGAAGCGGCGACCCGCGTCCGCCGCGAACAGGAGGCCGACGACCGGCGGCGTGACGGCGCGAACTGACGCCGCGGCCGCTCTCGCCCCCGTCCTCCCGGAACAGCATCCTGTCGAACCGCTCCCGGCCACCCTATATCGGCCGGACATGATTCTGCCCGCCCCCATTACCGACTGGTTCGCCGCCAAGGGCTGGTCCCCGCGCCGCCACCAGCTGGAGATGCTCGACGTCGCGCGCGCGGGGCGTCACGGCCTGCTCGTCGCAACGACCGGCGCGGGCAAGACGCTCGCCGGCTTCCTCCCCACGCTCGCCGAACTGATCGAACGCCCGACGCCGAAGGGCGGCAGCGGCCTGCACACATTGTACGTCTCGCCCCTGAAAGCACTGGCGGTCGACGTGCAGCGCAACCTGATCACGCCGATCGAGGAGATGGGCCTCGACATCCGGGTCGAGACGCGCACCGGCGACACGCCCAGCGACCGCAAGGCGCGGCAACGGATCAAGCCGCCGCAGATCCTGCTGACCACCCCCGAATCGCTCAGTCTGCTGCTCAGCTACCCCGACAGCATGCTGATGTTCGAAGGGCTCCGGACGATCGTGGTGGACGAGGTGCACGCCTTCGCCACCGGCAAGCGCGGCGACCTGCTCAGCCTGTGCATGGCGCGGTTGCAGCATATCGCGCCCGCGCTGCGCCGCGTCGCTCTGTCCGCCACGGTCGACGATACGGACGGCTATCGCGCCTGGCTCGCGCCCGATGGCGACATCGATCAGGTGATGTTGGTGAAGGGCGAGAACGGCGCCGATCCCAATATCGCGATCCTGCTGCCCGAGGGCCGCGTGCCGTGGTCCGGCCATTCGGGCCGCTATGCCGCCGAACAGGTCATGGCCGAGATCGAGACGCACAAGACGTCGATCGTCTTCTGCAACACGCGCAGCCTCGCCGAACTGATCTTTCAGGATCTGTGGAAGGTCAATGCGATGAGCCTGCCGATCGGCGTCCACCACGGATCGCTCAGCCTGGAGGCGCGGCGCAAGGTGGAGGGCGCGATGGCGGCGGGCAAGCTGCGTGGCCTCGTCGCCACCGCCAGCCTCGATCTCGGCGTCGACTGGGGCGATGTCGATCTGGTCATCCAGATGGGCGCGCCGAAGGGGTCGTCGCGTCTGCTGCAACGCATCGGCCGGTCCAATCACCGGCTCGACGAACCGTCCGAGGCGGTGCTCGTCCCCGGCAACCGCTTCGAATATCTGGAGGCGCGCGCCGCTTTGGACGCGGTCGAGGCGGGCGAGCTGGATCCCGACATCTTCCGCCCCGGCGGACTGGACGTGCTGGCCCAGCATATCATGGCCTGTGCCTGCGCCGCGCCGTTCCGGGAGGCGGAGATGCTGGACGAGATCCGCTCGGCGCTTCCCTATTCCGCGCTGACGGAGGAGACGTTCAGCCGCGTGCTCGGCTTCATCCGCGACGGCGGCTATGCGTTGAAGGCGTACGACAAGTTCCGCCGCCTGACGCAGGATGCGGACGGCACATGGCGCGTCAGCCACCCCAAGTTCATCGCGCAACACCGCCTCAACGCGGGCATCATCGTCGAGGCGACGATGCTGACGGTGCGGTTCAAGAACGGCCGCAGCCTCGGCAAGGTGGAGGAAGGGTTCGCCGCGACGCTGACCAATGGCGACACCTTCTTCTTCGCCGGCATGAGCCTGGAAGTGATCGGTATCAGCACGGAGGATCTGCTCGTCCGCGCCACCGCCCGCCCGGCGCGCATCCCGACCTATGGCGGCGCGCGTATGCCGCTATCGACCAATCTGGCGGACCGGGTGCGCGGTTTCCTCGCCGAACCCGGCGAATGGCACCGCTTCCCCGACGACGTGCGCGAATGGCTGGAGGTGCAGGCCAAACGCTCGACCCTGCCCAAACCCGGCCAGTTGCTGGTCGAGACGTTCCCGCACGAAAACCGGCATTACATGATCGCCTACAGCTTCGAAGGCTGGAACGCGCACCAGTCGCTCGGCATGCTCGTCACGCGGCGGATGGAGACGCTGGGTCTGAAGCCGCTCGGCTTCGTGTCGAACGACTATGCGCTGGCCTGTTACGGGCTCACGCCGATCACCGATCCGGCAGCCCTGTTCTCGTCCGATATCCTGGAGGACGAATTCGTCGACTGGGTGCAGCAATCCCACCTGCTCAAACGCGCCTTCCGCGAGGTCGCCGTGATCGGCGGTCTGGTCGAGCGGCAGCATCCGGGCAAGCGCAAGACGGGCAAGCAGGTCACCTTCTCGACCGACCTGATCTACGACGTGCTGCGCAAATACGAACCCGGCCATCTGCTGATGGAAGCCGCCTGGGCGGATGCGCGCGCTCGCATGACCGATGTCGGCCGTCTCGCCAGCCTGCTCGACCGCGCCGCCGAGACGATGCTGCACGTCGACCTCCCCCGCGTCTCCCCCCTCGCCGTTCCCGTCCTGACGCTGATCGGCCGCGAAAAGGTCGCCACCGGCACCGCCGACGACGCCCTGCTGATCGAGGCGGAGGCACTCGCCGAGGAAGCGATGCGGCTGGATTAGGGTGAGTCGCCCGATACCCCACTCTCCGTTCGTTTCGAGCGAAGTCGAGAAACCGTGGCATTCGTCCTGTCGCCTGTCTTTCGACTGCGCTCGAAACGAACGGAGATGGCTGCAGGAACCCAGTCCATGAATGGGAGCGGAAACACACACTCCTCCGTTCGTCCTGAGCCTTTCGAAGGACGTGCGCCACGGACAGGTGCTTCGACAGGCTTGGCACGAACGGCTGGAGAGAGCCGGGACAACTCCAAACCCGTCATTCCCGCGCAGGCGGGAATCCATAATCATGACACACGAACCCGACACACCAGCGCCAGCCACTATGGATTCCCTGGACTCACGAAAGAAGTGCACCACTGCTAGGGTGGTAGTGCGATGGGGCGAAGATACAGGCAGCTCAGCCTAGACGAGCGGATCGAGATTGCGCGGTTGCATGCCGCCGGGCTGTCGGATCGTGCGATAGCGGCGGCGATCGGCCGGGATCATACGACGATCGGTCGCGAGCGGCGGCGCAACAGCCAGCGGACGAAGGTCTGGGATGGGGGCTATGCCCCGGCGCGGGCGCATGCGCTGGCGGCACGGCGGCGGCGCTGGGACGGCCGCTTCAAGCTGGTACGCCAGCCGGACCTGCGAGAGATCGTGAGGAAAGGCCTTGCGATGGGACATTCCCCCGAACAGATCGCCGGCCGGCTGGCGCGTGATGCTGGTCGCACCGTGATCAGCCATGAGTCAATCTATCGCTACGTCTATCACCGCTCGGCGCAGAAAGACCATTGGCACCGCCTGCTGCCCCGCGCGAAGTTCAGGCGCGGGCGATATGCACGCCGCGGCGGCAGTCCGGCCAGCTTCATCCAGCACCGTATACCCCTGTCCGAACGGCCCGCAGAGGCCGACCGGCGCGACCAGCCGGGCCACTGGGAGGCCGACTACATGCTGTTCGCCCGATACGGCCACAACATCCTCGTCATGCACGAACGACAACCCGCTTCACCATCCTCGACAAGCCACCGCACCGCAAAGGCGCCTTGACCGCCAGCCGTATCGCAGCGCGGCTCGGCGCCATCCCCCGCGACATGCGGCGCACCATCAGCTTCGATAATGGCACCGAATTCGCCGAGCATCATCGCCTGCGCGATCGTCTCGGCGTCGCCACCTTCTTCTGCGATGTCCGCAGCCCCTGGCAAAAAGGCGGGGTCGAAAATACCATCGGACGGCTGCGCCGCGTCCTGCCCCGCAAGACCGATCTCAATACGATCACCCACCGCCAACTTTGTGCCTATGCCGAACGCCTCAACAATACCCCCCAGAAAATGCCTCGACTTCCAGACACCCGCCGAGGCATTCATCGCTCTCTCAAACGGTGCACTTCAAACGTGAATCCACATTCCCGCCCGCGCGGGAATGACGACGGCGAATGATACCAACCGCACCCTCCAATAGCCCGGTAACAGCGCCCCCGTCCGCCCATATCCCACCCCCGATCAACCACTTGCAAAGGGTCCGGATCGGGCGCACCCTCGTGTCATGACGATCGCGCCTGCCCTGGCCGCCCTGCTGCTGACCGTGTCGAACGTCGCCCGCGGCACCGAACCGGTCGCGCAGGAACCGATTGACACGACGACATCCCCGCCCCCGCCGGTGCTGACCTTTGCGGAGGTCGATGAGCGGATGACGCTGCCGGTGACCATCTCCGGCGCCGGGCCGTACCGCTTCGTCGTCGATACCGGGGCGCAGCGCACCGTCATCTCCCGCGAACTGGCCGGTGTGCTGAATCTCCAGCCCGGCCGGACCGTGCGGATGACGACGATGACCGGCACCGGCAGCACCGCGACCGTCATCATCCCGGTGATCACGGTCGGCGCGTTCGGCGGCAGCCGGATCGAGGCGCCGGCGCTGGAACAGGCGCATCTCGGCGCATCCGGACTGCTCGGCATCGATACGTTGCAGGATCGCGCGCTATCGATCGATTTCGACCAGCAACGCATGACCGTCTCGCCCGCCACGCGCCGCAAATCGCTGCGCCGCGCGGCCCCGGACGAAATCGTCGTGCGCGCCAGGAGCCTGTACGGGCAACTCGTCGTGACCGACGCCTTTTACGGGTCGATCCGCGTGCGCGTCATCCTGGATACCGGCACCCCGATCACGATGGGCAACATGGCGCTGAAACGCCGCGTGCAGCACGGCGCGATGAAGTCGATCGGGGTGATGAGCGTCACGGGCGAGACGATGCAGGTCGACTATACGCAGATCGGCGCGGTGAAGATCGGCAGCATCGGATTCGACAATCTGCCCGTCGCCTTTGCCGATGCCGCCCCGTTCGCGCAATTCGGACTGGCGGACAAACCGGCCCTGCTGCTCGGAATGGATGCGCTGCGCCTGTTCCGCCGCGTCGATATCGATTTCCCCAACCGCGAATTGCGGCTCGCTCTGCCGCGCCGGTTCTAACCGGTTCTTAACCCGTTGCTTTGACCGTGCGCTGCTCTACGCTGCGTCCAAATCGGTCGAAAAGGGGCAGGACATGCGGAACTTCACACGGGCAACGATGGGCGCGCTGCTGGCGTCGGTGGCGCTGCAACCCGCCGCGGCACAAACCGCGCTCACCCCGGATCAGCAGACCTTTTTCGGCCTGTACAAGGAACTGGTCGAAACCAACACGACGCTGTCGGCGGGCAGTTGCACGCAGGCCGCGGCGCAGATCGCCACGCGCCTGAAGGCGGCGGGCTTCGCGGACAAGGACATCACGCAATTCTCGGTCCCCGATCATCCGAAGGAGGGCGGTCTGGTCGCCGTGCTGGCGGGCAGCGACCGGAACGCCAAGCCGATGCTGCTGCTCGGCCATCTCGACGTGGTCGAGGCGAAGCGCGAGGATTGGGTCCGCGATCCGTTCAAGCTGATCGAGGAAGGCGGCTATTATTACGCGCGCGGCACCGTGGACGACAAGGCGATGTCCGCGGTCTGGGCCGACAGCATGATCCGCTTCAAGCAATCCGGCTACAAACCGAAGCGCACGATCAAGCTCGCTTTGACCTGTGGCGAGGAAACCACCTTCGCGTGGAACGGGGCACAATATCTGGCGAAGGAGCGGCCAGACCTGATCGCCGCCGAATTCGTCCTGAACGAAGGTGGCGGCGGCCGCTTGAGCGACGACGGCAAGCATCAGGCGCTCGCCATGCAGGTCGGCGAGAAGGCGGCGCAGAATTATACGCTCGCCGCGACCAATCCCGGCGGGCACAGTTCGCAACCGGTGCCGGACAATGCGATCTACGAACTGGCGGACGCGATCGAGGCGATCCGGGGCTATGAATTCCCGATCAAGTTCAGCGATACGACGCGCGCGTTCTTCACCGCCACTGCGCAGACGACGCCCGCGCCGATGAGTGCGGCGATCAAGGCGTTGCTGGCCAATCCGGCCGATGCCGCGGCGGACAAGATCGTCAGCAGCGACAAGACGATGCATTCGACGCTGCGCACCACCTGCGTCGCGACCTTGCTGAATGCGGGCCATGCCGAAAACGCGCTGCCGCAGCGCGCCACCACCAACATCAACTGCCGCATCTTCCCGGGCGAGACGGTCGAGGCGACGGCGGCGAAGTTGCAGGAGCTGGCCGGGCCCAAGGTCAAGCTGACGATCAACCAGCCGATCCGCCCGACCGCCATCCCAACCCCGCTGGATCCCAAGATCATGGCCCCGGCAAAGGCGATCGCGGCGAAGCATTTTCCGGGCGTGCCATTGGTGCCGCTCATGTCGACGGGGGCGACCGACGGCATCTTCTTCCAGGCGATCGGGATCCCGGTCTACGGCGTGCCCGGCATCTTCATCGACAGCGATTTCAACGGCATCCACGGCCTCAATGAACGCATCCGCGTGAAATCGCTTTACGAAGGCCGCGACTATCTGTTCGATCTCGTCAAGGCCTATGCGGGATAGGCGCTAGACGGCGACCTGCTCGCCCAGTTCCAGCACCTTGCCCGGCGGGATGCGCAGGAAGTCCGTCGGGTCGCTGGCATTGCGTTGCAGGAACATGAAGATGTGGTCCTGCCACAGCGGCATTCCTTCCTTCGCGGCCGGTTTCAGCGTGTTTCGGCCGATAAAGTAGCTCGTCTTGGCCGGATTGAGCGCGTTCTTCACCACAGGCCCGCCAAAGCCTAGATCCGCTGGAACATCAGGGGGTTTCCATGAAGCCGTAGGTCAGGATGATGATGGCGAAGTTCTCATCCACCTTCTCCGTCTTCACGCGATCCTCGTCCGCCGCGATCGGCCGGTCCGTGGTGCGGACGCTGACGATCAGATTGCGTTCGTGCAGTACCTTGTTGTGCTTCAGATTGTGCAGCAGCGCACCCGGGGCGTTATTCGGGTTGGCGGTCAGGAACACGGCCACGCCTTCCACGCGTTCCGGCGGGCGGCGCGCGAGTGCTGAGGCAAGATCGGCGAGCGGGATGCTCTGGCCTTCCTCGAACGCGCGAACGATCCCGCGACCGCGCACCCACGTATAGACAAGCAATCCGATCGCCGCGGCGATGACCAACGGGACCCATCCACCTTCCACCACGCGAAGAATGTTCGCCCCGAAGAACACGCAGTCCAGCGCCAGAAACGGCAGGATCACCGCGGCCGAGAGCGGCCGTCCCCAGTTCCAGCGGTGCCGCACGACGATGTAGGCAAGACAGGTCGTCACCACCATCGTGCCCGTCACTGCGATCCCGTACGCCGCCGCCATCGCGGACGACGTTCGGAACTGCACCACCAGCACCAGCACCCCGGTCAACAACAGCCAGTTGATCGCCGGCAGATAGATCTGTCCCGCATGCCGCGCCGACGTCTGGCGGATCCGCAGCCTTGGCAACAGGCCGAGCTGGATCGCCTGTTGCGTCAGCGAATAGGCGCCGGTTATCACCGCTTGGCTGGCGATGATTGTGGCGAGTAGCGATAGCCCCACCAGCCAGGGGCGCAAACCGTCCGGCGCCATCACAAAAAACCAGTCCTGGTTGACGAACGGCCTCCCTTCCGCCTGCGCCTGTTCCAACGCGGCGAGGGCGAAGGCTCCTTGTCCTAGGTAGTTGATGCACAAGGTTGGGAAGATGAGGGTGAACCAGCCGATGCGGATCGGGAGGCGTCCGAAGTGCCCCATGTCCGCGGTGAGCGCCTCCGCGCCCGTCACCGTCAGGAACACCGCGCCCAGCACGAACAGCCCGGTGACGCCGTGGTCGGCCAGGAACATCACCCCGTAGAGCGGTGAAAAGACCCGCAGAATCGAAGGCTCGTCGGCGATGTGCCACAGCCCCAGCGCACCGATCGACAGGAACCACAGGATGCACACCGGCCCGAAAAAGGCGGACACCCGCGCCGTCCCGCGCGCCTGAATCATGAACAGGCCGATCAAAATACCGATCGTCAGGACGAGGATCGTATTATCGGTAATTGCGGTTTCCAGACCGGGAATCGTGCGCAAACCCTCGGCCGCCGACAGCACCGACAAAGCGGGCGTGATGATCGCGTCGCCGTAGAACAGGGCCGCCCCGCTGGCCCCCAGAACGATCGCGATCAGCGAGCGGCGGCCAAGCGCGCGCCGTGCAAGCGCGGTCAGCGCGAGCACGCCGCCTTCACCCTGATTGTCGGCGCGCATCAGGAACAGCACGTATTTCACCGTGACCACGAGGATCAGCGCCCATAACGCCAGACTGAGCACGCCCAATATCTCGCTCGGGTCGATCCCCCCCTCCGCTGTCAGCTTCAGCGCCTCGCGAAACGCGTACAGCGGGCTGGTACCGATATCGCCGAACACGACGCCGATCGCGCCCACCGTCAGCGCGATCAGCGCGGGGCGAGGTGCCGGGGGGACATGGTTCTGCGTGGCCGGCGATGCGGCGGAATTCGTGGAGTGCGCCTGCCCTGGCGTTTCAGAAGCAGAAGACATTGGATGTCGGCCTTTGATGAAGGACGGCGCGCTCTACGCCTGTTGCAGTGCAGCGCAAGCGATATAATTCAAAGCGTTGATCCATTATGACATTCGCGGCATAGCGCGGGCATGGTTCCCTTTTCGTTCGCCGGGCACGATCTGCGTGCACTTCGCCAGGGCGCATTGTTCTGGCCCGCGCGCGCGGCGTTGCTGGTCGCCGACCTGCACTTCGAAAAGGCGAGCTGGTTCGCCCGGAGCGGTCAGATGCTGCCGCCCTATGACTCGATCCAGACGTTGACCGAATTGACCGATCTGGTCGCCACGACGGGTGCGCGCGAGATCTGGTGCCTGGGCGACAGCTTCCACGACAGCGCCGGATGCGACCGGCTGCCCGAACGGGCGCAGGCGTTGCTGCGCGCCTTGACCGGCGCGCATCGCTGGATGTGGATCACCGGCAACCATGATCCCCGGATCGATCGCTGCGGTGGCGAGGTGGTGGACGAGGCCGAGGTCGATGGTCTGGTCTTGCGGCACGAGGCCGATCCGGCCGAGACGCGGCCGGAACTATCAGGACATTTTCATCCGAAACTGCGCCTGCGCGTGCGCGGCAAACTGGTGTCGCGGCGCTGCTTCGTCACCACGCCGTCGAAGATCATCCTGCCGGCCTTCGGATCGCTGACCGGTGGCCTGGACGCCACGCATCCGGAGATCGTCCGAGCGGTCGGCGGCAGCGCACATGCCGTGATCGCGGTCGAGGATCGGTTGCTGAGGTTCCCGCTGGCCGCCTGAACCGGCGATACGGGTTTTACCTCGCCAGCGTGGGAAAGCCTGCCTTGAACGCCGCAAGCTTCGGCTTGTCCCACATTACGATATACGGATGCGTCGGGTTACGATCGAAGAAGTTCTGGTGATACGCCTCGGCCGGGAAGAATTGTCCGGCCTCCAGCTTCGTCACGATCGGCCGACCGAACGCACGGGTTTTTCCCAGTTGCGCGATATAGGACGCCGCTACTGCCTTTTGCGCAGGCGTCTGCGGGAAGATCGCGCTGCGATAGCTGGGGCCGGTGTCCGGGCCTTGCCGGTTCAGTTCGGTCGGGTTGTGCGCGATCGAGAAATAGACGCGCAGCAACGTGCCGTAGCTGACCTGCGCCGGATCGAAGACGATCCGGATCGCCTCGGCATGGCCGGTGCGTTCCGTGCTGACCTGATCGTAGCTCGCCGTGTCGCGCGTTCCGCCGGCATAGCCCGCCGTGACGGACTTCACGCCCTTCACATGCTCGAACACCGCCTCCATGCCCCAGAAACACCCGCCGGCCAGGACGGCGGTCTGCAAGCCTGTCGCCCTGGGGACATCCTGTGCGGCAGCGGGGATCGGAATGGCGCGTTCCGCATTCGCAGCCCCCGACGACAAAGCGATCGCGCCCAGACCGGCGGCGGCGGCGATTGGAAGGATGAACTTCAGCATGTCGGGCTCCTGCGTGCCGCACTGGCATAGCGGCAGGAGATCAAATGGTTATGGCCGCCCAATATACCAAGAGCGGGCAAGAGGGCGCCGATGTCAAAACGCGCGTCAGCGATCGGCCTGCGCGCTGATGCCGAGCGTATCGGCGACCGCGCCCGTCGGCTGCAACGTGACCATTCCGATCGCGCCGAGCAGGAAACCGCCGGCAAACTGCCACAGGAACGTGGATTTCAGGACACTGCGCATATTCACCTCTTTCGGCCGCGCTGCGATTGCGCGCCGGCCGTCAATTCGATCTTCGTACAGGCGGCAGATCGTCCTTCGATCCGCCACCCACAATGCCGTTTTACGAAACCCAATGTTAACTCGCGCTGGCAGCGTCGTTCATGTGACGCCAAGCTTGTACCAGGCGATCCGGGGGCGGCGCTTACCTGAGGTCGGCGCAGGCGGTCTGGATGCGCGTGCACGCTTCACGCAGCAGATCGTCCGACGTTGCGTAGGAGATGCGCATCGCCGGCGACAGGCCGAATGCCGCACCCTGCACCGCCGCCACCTTGGCATCGTCCAGCAGATAGGCGACGAAATCCTCGTCCGTCGCGATGACCTTGCCCGATGGCGTCGTCTTGCCGATCAAGGCCGAGAATTCCGGATAGACGTAGAATGCGCCTTCGGGCCGCGGGCAGACGATCCCGTCCGCCTGATTGAGCATCGATACGACCAGATCGCGACGCGACTGGAACAACGCGGCGAAATCCTTCAGGAATCCCTGGTCCCCGGTCAGCGCCGCGACCGAAGCGGCCTGCGCGATCGAGCAGGGATTGCTGGTCGATTGCGACTGGAGCTTCGACATCGCCTTGATCAGCCACGGCGCACCGCCCGCAAATCCGATCCGCCACCCCGTCATCGCATAGGCTTTCGAACAGCCGTTCGCCGTCAGCGTGCGATCGTAGAGCGAAGGACAGACCTGTGCGATCGTGGTGAATTCGAAATCGTCGAACACGATATGTTCGTACATATCGTCGGCGAAGATCCAGACGTGCGGATGCCGTTCCAGCACCTCGCCCAGCGCCTGCAACTCTGCACGCGAATAAGCGGCACCGGTCGGATTGGACGGCGAATTGATGATCACCCACTTGGTGCGCGGCGTGATCGCGGCGTCCAGCTGTTCGGGGCGCAGCTTGTACCCCTGATCCGCGCCCGCCGCGACGAACACCGGCGTGCCACCGGCGAACAGCACGACGTCGGGATAGCTGACCCAATAGGGTGCCGGAATGACGACCTCGTCACCGGCATCCAGCGTCGCGACCATCGCATTGAACAGGGTATGCTTGCCGCCCGCATTGATCGTGATCTGGTCGCGCCGGTACGTCAGGCCGTTGTCGCGCGCGAACTTGCCGACGACCGCGTCCTTCAGCTGGGGCGTACCATCGACATTGGTGTATTTCGTCTGGCCATCGCGAATCGCCTTGATCCCGGCTTCCTTGATGAAGTCGGGCGTATCGAAATCGGGTTCGCCCGCACCCAGGCCGATCACGTCCACGCCCTGTGCCTTCAATTCCTGCACGCGCGAGGTGATCGCGAGTGTCGGCGAAGGCTTGATGCGGTTCAGCGCGGCGGATGGCTGCATGATGCGGGTTCCTGACGTTAGGGAAGCGCGGGCGCTATAGCGTTCGGGAGGTTCCGTTCGCAACCGCAACAATCGCGTGCGAAAGACCGCGCAGTGCATTTCCGATCAAAAAGCCGTTCCGGAGATCGGCGGGCGTCAGATCGGCTTCGATCGCACGGCCGGTTTCGATCAGCTCGGCACGCAATATGCCGGGCAGAAGGCCGCGCGACGCCGGCGGGGTCATCAGCACGCCGCCGCGTTCCACGAACACGCTGGTGAAGCTGCCTTCGGTTAGGAACCCTTCGTCGTCGACGAACACGATTTCGTCGGTTCCCGCGGATCGCCGCGCATCGTCATAGAATGCCCGGTCGCTCGTCTTGTGGCGGAGGCGGAAATCGGCCGATGCGACCGGCAGCGGCACGATTGCGACCCGCACGTCGGGAGCGAACGGCGCAGGCGGCGGCGATACCTCGATCGAGATCGCGCCGCTGCGCGCGAGCAACAGGCGCACGCGACTGGCATGGCGCAGGCGAAAGGTGGCGGCTTGCAATTCGTTGCGTGCCGCGTGCCGGTCGAACGTGAAGCCGAACAGTTCGGCGCTCGCCTTCATTCGCGCGAGATGCCTTTCCAGCAATGCGAACCCGGCCAGCGGGTCGAACGCCATCGTCTCGATCAGGTCGAAGCCGCGCTGTCCGGCGGTCAGAAAGTCGCCCTTGGCCAATGTCTCGTCCCATTCCTCGTCAACGCGCGAATCCGCGACGATACCACCCCCCGTTCCGAATATGGCATAATCCGCGCCCGAATGGATCGACAGCGTTCGAATCGCGACGTTGAACATCGCGCCCGAACATTCGGCATCGGCGGTCATGCCCGCATCGATCCGACCGATCGTCCCCGTATACAGCCCGCGCGGCGTCGTCTCGATCCCGCCGATCGCCTGCATCGCGCGAATCTTGGGTGCGCCGGTGATCGATCCGCACGGGAAGAGCGCGGCGAGCACGTCGATCGCGTCCTTGCCCGGCAAAAGCTCCGCGGTGATCGTCGACACCATCTGGTGAACCGTCGGATAGTTCTCGATCGCGAAGAGATGCGGCACCGCGACGCTGCCGGGCCGGGCGACACGCGACAGGTCGTTGCGCATCAGATCGACGATCATCAGGTTTTCGGCGCGTTGTTTTTCGTCGCGGCGCAGACGCTCGGCACGTCGCGCATCGTCGGCCGGAGTCTCCCCACGCCGCATCGTGCCCTTCATCGGGCGACAGGTCAGGCTCGTACCGTCGATCGCGACGAATAATTCGGGCGACAGCGACAGCATCACGTCCGTGCCCGTCGATACCACTGCGCCGTACCCGGCCCGCGACCGCGACCGCAGCCCTGCATACAATGCAAGAGGATCGCCCGCGACGCGGCACGTCGCGCGGTAGGTGAGGTTGGCTTGATACAGGTCCCCGGCGGCGATCAGCTCCTGCACGCGCGCGAAGTGGCTACGGTACGTGTCGACGTGCATTTCGGGCCGGGGCGCACCCATCCAGCCGCCAGCGGGGTCCGGCAGCAGCGTCGGAACAGCGTCGGGCGCAATTTCCTCGAACCCGTCGAACAGGCCGAACCAGACCAAAGGCGTGCGGGATATCGCAGGGCTGCCCAGAATGGGTTCGAACGCGGCACCCGCTTCGTAACTGACGAATCCCGCCGCATGCAGCCCGGCCGCGCTTGCCGCCCGGACATCGGCCAGTGCGGGCATGACGTCCGCCACATCCCGCGCCTCGACGATGCGAACCGGCGCGCGATACAGGCGTGCGGGCGCGCCGCCGATCCGTGCGTCGTCCAGCAATACGAACGGGGTCCTGTCGATCGCCATCATGCCCCGCCCGGCATGCCGCGCGCCCGGTGGCATCGCAAGCGGCAAGGTTGCCGCCGCCCCGTGCGCCGCTTATCTGCTGCGGGCATGACCAGTCTTCCCCCGCTGCGCGCCGCAATCGTACCCGTCACCCCCCTGCAACAGAATTGCACCTTGTTATGGTGTACGGCGACGATGCGCGGCGCGTTCGTCGATCCGGGCGGCGACCTGCCGAAACTGAAGGCAGCGGCGGCGCAGAACGGGGTAACGATCGAGAAGATCATCCTGACGCACGGCCATTTCGATCATTGCGGCGAGGCCAAGCCGCTGGCCGAAGAGCTGAACGTGCCGATCGAGGGGCCGCATGAGGACGACCTTTTCCTTCTCGAGACGCTGGCCGAGGATGGCATGAAATACGGCATCATGGGCGGCAAGGCGTTCGTCCCGGATCGCTGGCTGGTCGAGGGCGATACCGTGACGGTCGGGAACCTGACGCTGCACGTCTACGAGACGCCGGGGCATACGCCGGGGCATGTCATCTTCCATCACCCGGAATCGAAACTGGCGCTGGTCGGGGACGTGCTGTTCCAGGGATCCGTCGGCCGAACCGATTTCCCCCGCAGCAATCATCAGGACCTGATCGATTCGATCGTCGCCAAGCTGTGGCCGCTTGGCGACGATACCGCCTTCATCCCCGGGCACGGGCCGATGAGCAATTTCGGGCACGAACGGAAATATAATCCGTTCGTCGGGCAGGGCGCGACCGGCTGACGGCTCAGCCGGCTGCGGGGACGACCTCGACCGTGTCTACGGATTTGCCGGCATGGCTCATCAACGGCAGCGCGATGGCATAACCGCCCAGGCCGAGCAGCAGCAGGAACGTGACGACCGTACCGAAGGCACGTGCGCCCTTCATGCCGTCCATGCCGAAAGGATGCGCGACGCGGGCGACCAGGAACAGGATCGCCGCGCCCCACAGCCAGGTCGAAGTGCCGGCCGAAAACTCGATCACGGCGATGAGCATGACGATGAACGGCGCATATTCGACGTAATTGGCCTGTGCCCGCATCCGGGCGATCAAGGCGGCGTTTCCGCCATCGCCGATGCTGATCTTCGCGCCCGACCGGATCCTTCCTGCGCGCAGCCCCAGCCACAAGGCGAGGATCGCCGCGCCGCCAGTCGTTGCCAATGTGATCGGCATCGTGATCGTTTCCATGCTATCCCCTCCCCTGGTTTCCGATGTGATATGAACCTGCCAGCCGCTGCGCCGACTTGCAACGTTCGCAGGAATCGCTATAGGCGCATCGCTTCGCGCGTGTGTCCGGCCGCTGGTGCCACTGCGGCCGACTTCACGTCGGTTGCGTGGGGCCTTCGATTCGGGCTTGCCGCAAATTCAGGTCCGATCAAACACAAGGTTTCGCCGAAATGGCCGTCCCCAAGAGAAAAACCACGCCGTCCAAGCGCGGCATGCGTCGTAGCCACGATTCGCTCAGCATCGATGCATTCCAGGAATGCCCGAACTGCGGCGAACTGAAGCGGCCGCACAACATGTGCCCGTCGTGCAACCACTATAACGGTCGCGAGATCATCGCGGACAAGGCCTGACCGGGACACCGCCCGACCAGTTTCAGGGCCCGAACAGGTACAGGATCGGAGCGACGTGACCGACAGCTCCTTCATTGCCGTTGACGCCATGGGTGGCGACAAGGGGCTGGCAGTCATGCTGGCCGGGGTCGCCCGTGCGCGTCATCGCTTTCCCGACATGCGCTTCCTGCTGGTCGGGGACGAGACGGCGATCCGCGAAGGATTGCAGTCGCATCCGAACCTGACGGCGAATTCGGAAATCGTCCACGCGCCCGAAGTCGTCGGCTCCAGCGAGAAAGCGGGAGTCGCCCTTCGTCGCGCCAAGAAGACATCGATGGGCATCGCCATCGACATGGTGAAGCAGGGGCGCGCGGGTGCCGCGGTGTCGTCGGGCAATACCGGCGCGCTGATGGCGATGGCGAAACTGTCGCTGCGCATGTTGCCCGGTATCGATCGCCCTGCCCTGGCGGCGATGCTGCCGACCCTGGGCGACAACGATGTCGTCGTGCTCGATCTGGGCGCGAATACCGAATGCGACGCGCGCAACCTTATCCAATTCGCCGTGATGGGCGCGGCCTATGCCCGGACCAATATGGACCTGGCCTCGCCGCGCGTCGCGCTGCTGAACATCGGCAGCGAGGACCAGAAGGGCACGGACGAAATCCGGGATGCCGCCGCCGCCTTGCGCGAAGCGACGCATCTGCCGCTGACGTTCACTGGCTTCATCGAGGGCGATCGACTGTCGCGCGGCGAAGTCGATGTGATCGTATGCGACGGATTTTCCGGCAACATCGCGTTGAAGACGGCGGAGGGGACGGCACGTTTCGTCGCCGACCTGCTGAAGCGCGCGTTCCGGTCATCGATCCGATCGAAGATCGGGTTCCTGATCTCCAAGCCGGCGACGGAATTGCTGCGTCATCATCTCGATCCCAATATCCACAATGGCGCGGTCTTCCTTGGGCTGAACGGTATCGTGGTGAAGAGCCATGGCGGTGCCACCGAACTGGGCGTCGCGACCGCCATAGCCGCCGCCGCAAAGATGGTGCGCGACGATCTTACCCGCCGGATCAGTGAAGACCTCGGCAATTTCGAGGCAAAGGTAGCATGATTCGCAGCGTCATCACGGGCACCGGATCGGCCTTGCCGGCGCGACGGGTGTCGAACGCGGAACTCGCCGAGACCGTCGATACGACGGACGAGTGGATCGTCGAGCGTACCGGCATTCGCTTTCGCCACATTGCCGGACCGGACGAAACGACCGCGACACTCGCCGCCGATGCGTGCAAGGCCGCCCTCTCCGCGGCGGGGATATCGGCGCAGGACATCGACCTGATCGTCCTGGCCACGGCCACGCCCGACCAGACGTTCCCGGCCAGCGCGACCAAGGTCCAGGCGATGCTGGGAATCAACGACTGCGTCGCGTTCGACGTGGCGGCGGTGTGTTCCGGGTTCCTCTATGCCGTCCAGGTCGCCGATTCGATGCTGCGCGCCGGCTGTCACACGCGCGCGCTCGTCATCGGTGCGGAAACGTTCAGCCGTATTCTGGACTGGGAGGATCGCACCACTTGCGTCCTGTTCGGCGACGGCGCAGGCGCGATCGTCCTGGAGGCCCAGGAAAGCGACGGTGGTACGGACGCACGGGGTATCCTGGCAACGCGGCTGCACGCCGACGGCCGTCACAACGAACTTCTCTATGTCGACGGAGGGCCGTCGACGACGGGGACGGTCGGCAAGGTCCGCATGAAGGGACGCGAAGTGTTCCGACATGCGGTCGTCAACCTGGCCGCGGTGATGAACGAGTCGCTGGGACTTGCCGGGCTGGTGGCTGCGGATGTCGACTGGGTGGTGCCGCACCAGGCCAATGCACGGATACTCGACGCCACCGCCCGCAAGCTGGGGTTGGCGCCGGAAAAGGTCGTCGTTACGGTCGATCAACATGCAAATACATCGGCCGCATCCGTACCGCTGGCGCTGGATGCAGCGGTTCGCGATGGGCGTATCAGGCAAGGACAATTGATCGTCCTCGAAGCGATGGGCGGTGGCTTCACCTGGGGTGCGGCCGTGGTCCGTTTCTGAAATCTTATAGGATACCGGTGTCATTGCTGGCCGGTTATCTTACTGAATTCGCGCTGTATGATTTCAGGACATATAGGATAAAAATGTTCCCGGAGCGTCATAAAGGGGTTTCCGGCCGGATCGGTAATATGCTAGGAAAAAATCCTACCGTGGTGGTGGGAAAGGGAAGCGCATGGCGCCTGCAGGAACTTTGACACGAGCTGATCTTGCAGAATCCCTGCATCACCAGGTCGGATTGTCTCGTGCCGACTCGGCCAAGATGGTCGAGGACATCCTTTCTCACATGTGCGAGTCCCTTTCGAACGGTGAGAACGTCAAGATTTCGGGTTTCGGTACCTTCGTGCTGCGCGACAAGGGTGAGCGGGTCGGCCGAAATCCCAAGACCGGGATAGAAGTGCCGATCGCACCGCGCCGGGTGTTGACCTTCCGCGCCAGCCAGATGATGCGCGACCGTATCGTGAGCGGCGGCTGATATGGCGCTGGCCGGCGTACCCGAAAAAGCTGAGGGTGCGTTCAGGACGATTGGCGAACTCTCTCGTGAAACCGGATTGCCGCAGCATATCTTGCGGTATTGGGAGACACGGTTCCCTCAACTTCGCCCCCTGCAACGTGCTGGCAACCGCCGATACTACCGACCCAACGACATCGCGCTGGTCATTCGCATCCAGACGCTGCTCGATCAGGAAGGGTATACCATTCGCGGCGTCCAGAAGCTGCTGGCCACCGAAGGCAAGCGCGGGACGAAGCCGGATCTGGCAACTTTACGGGCCGTACGTGACTCGCTGGCTTTGGGCCTGGCCGAAGACGAGGCTTCAATACCTGGCGTCTGATCAATGCATTACCGGATGTCGCGTCCGTCTTTGACGCTCAGTCCTGGTCTGGCCCAAGCGCAGGATCCAGATCGCGCGGACGAATGAACCTGGTCAACATCGCGCGGTTCTGCGCCACGTCCGACCACTTACCCTGAAACGTCATTTCCGCGGTGCTTGCCGTGGGAAACTTCTCCTCGACCGTATCGCGCAGCGTATCGGTGGAATCGTCCGGCACGAGCATCAACACCAGATCCTCGAGGCCGGGATTGTGCCCGACCATCAACACGTTCTCTGCCGATTCAGGCAGTTCGTGAATCACGTCGAGCAACGTAACCGCCGACGCCAGATAGATCCTGCGATCGATGACGGGCGTAAGGGTATCGCCATATCCCCGAACGAGCTCCTCGATCGTTTCCGCGACGCGCGCGGCCGGCGAAGCGACGACGTGATCGAAGGAAAGCCCCAGCCCGCGCCAATGACGCCCGACGATCGCCGCCGCTCGCTTGCCCTTGCCGTTCAAGGGCCGATCGACATCACGGACGACCTTGTCGTCCCAACCGGACTTGGCATGGCGGAGCAGGGTCAACGTCTTCATGGGCTCTCCGTCAGGCGTCCTGCGGAGATTCATGCACGACACTCGTGACGGAAGGAAGACGAGATGCGCGCATTACCGCCTCGTCGAGCGTGACGCGTTCGATTTTCACCCCCGGCGGAAAGGCGGTGAGCAGGCGGGACGGCATCGCCGCGGACAGCAATACGAACATTCCCCGATCGTCGGCGCGGCGGATCAACCGCCCGAACGCCTGCGCCAGCCGGGCGCGGACGATCCGGTCTTCATAAGCACTTCCGCCCCCGGCAAGCCGGCGCGCCGCGTGAAGCACCGTCGGCTTCGACCAGGGCACCCCCTCCATCACCACCAGCCGCAAGGAATCGCCGGGTACGTCGACACCGTCGCGCAATGCATCGGTGCCCAGCAGGCTGGCCGATGCATCGTCGCGAAAGATATCGATCAGCGTGCCCGTATCGATGGGATCGACATGCTGCGCATAGAGCGGCAGTCCGTCGCGCGCGAGACGATCGGCAATCCGCGCATGGACACCGCGCAGCCGCCGGATCGCGGTAAACAGGCCGAGCATCCCGCCGCGGCTCGCGCATCCCAGCCGGGCATAGGCATTGGCGAGCGCGCCCATATCGCCCCGCTTGACGTCAGTGACGATCACGACCTGCGCCTGGCTGGCATAGTCGAACGGCGACGGCGCTTCGAATCGACTGGCGCCGCGCAGCAGATGGGTGGCGCCGGTGCGCGCCTCGGCTACATCCCACTCGCCGCCGCCGCGCAACGTCGCCGAGGTGACCAGGGCACCGTGCGCAGGCTTCAACACCGTCTCCGCGAAGGGCTTGCTGGGATCGAGCCAATGCCGGTGCAGGCCGATATCGTATTCCCGGCCCTCGATACGGTCGACCGCCATCCAGTCGACGAAATCGGGCGTTGCCGGCCCGCCGATCCGCGCGAGCAACGACACCCAGGCGGCGACGGTCTCCGCCCGCCAGCCGATCGACGCGATCGCGCCCTCGACCCGCGCGCGGGCGGGACCGTCCATCCAGTCGGGCGCCTCCTGCAACACCGCCTCCAGCCGCCGCCCCAGGCCGACCAGCGGGCGAACCAGCGCGTCGAGCGCTTCGGCGGCCGGCCCCGCCGCCTCGACCAAAGCCGCGTCCGGTTCGGCAAGCTCCGTCTCCAGACCATAGCCGGCATCGCCGCCAACATCCCTGCCCGCCTCGGCACGCGCGAAGGTGAGGCCGCGAACGGCGGCAAGCAGCGTCTCGATCGGGCCGAACGGTGCCCCCTCGGCCAGCCGTTGCAACCAGCCGTCACTGGCCAGCGCACTCGCCGCCACGACCGCTTCGGAAATGGCACGCGCGCCGCCTTCGTCATAGCTCGCCACGTCGGACAACCGCGCCTGAAGCCCGCGGCGCCGCCCGCGCCCACCGGATTCGGGACCGAGGATCCAGCGCCGGATCTCGATCGTCTCGCCGCCGGTCAGCCCGGTGGAAAACATAGAATCCGCGGCATCGAAGATGTGATGCCCCTCGTCGAAGACATAGCGTGTCGGGCGTGTGGTCAATTCGCGCCCACGTGCCGCATTGACCATCACCAAAGCATGGTTGGCAATGACGATGTCGGCTTCCGCGCTGGCGCGGGCCGCGCGTTCGATGAAGCATTTCCGGTAGTGCGGGCATCCGGCATAGACGCATTCGCCGCGCCGGTCGGTCAGCGCCGTCGATCCGTTGCGCCGGAAAAGCGTCGGCAGCCAGCCCGGAAGATCGCCGCCGACCATATCCCCGTCCGCACTATAGGCCGCCCAGCGCGCGACGAGTTGCGCGAGGATCGCCGCGCGTCCGGCGAACCCGCCCTGCAGGGCGTCTTCCAGATTGAGCAGGCAAAGATAGTTCTCGCGGCCCTTTCGGGTGACGACTTTCGCCTTTCGCACAATGGGGTCGGGGTAGAGCCGCGCGCTTTCCTGACCGAGTTGCCGTTGCAACGCCTTGGTGAACGTCGATACCCAGACGGCACCGCCTGCTTTCTCCGCCCAAAGCGATGCGGGCGCGAGATAGCCCAAAGTCTTGCCGATCCCCGTGCCCGCCTCGGCCAGCACCATGTTCGGCGTATCCCGCATCATCCGCGGGCCGAACGCCTCTATCGCGGCTTGCGCAAAGGCACGCTGTCCCGGCCGCTGTTCGGCGGCGCTCCCGGTAAGTTGCGCGAGACGACTTTGCGTTTCTTCCGGCTCCAGCGCGATCGTGCGCGGCTGCGGCCGGGGGGCGCCTTCCGACCATTCGGGGAGTTTCGTGAACAGCCACCGTTCCGCCTCGACCGGCTTGTCGAGATGGTCGCCGACCACCGGCGCCCACGGCCAGCGCAGGCGGAACAGGGATTGGGCGCTGGTCCAGGCCCCTTCCTTCTCGGGCCAATCGTGCTTCGGCAGGTCCAGCAAGGCGACCGCCGCGTGCAACAGGAATGCCGCCACATCCTCGTCCCGCGCAGGCGCTTCGAGGCCCGTCGCCCGCGCCAGGCCACGCGGCGTCGGGACCATGAAGCGTGCCGGACACATGAACGCGTACAGTTCGAGCAGATCGAGCCCGGAAAACTCGGCATATCCCAGCCGCTGCCCGATCAGCGCCGCATTCAGCACGATGACCGGCGTATCGGCCGCGATACGGATCGCCTCGCCTCGACCGATCGGCCGGGTGCCGTCCGCGGTGGCGATCCAGATGCCGCTATGGCTCGCATGTATCGCGGGATAGGGAAGCGGGGTCACGCCGCCCTTGTCGCGCAGCGGGAACAGAATGGCAACGCCAGATCGACGCGCTCAATGCCGTCGAGGTTCGACCAAGCGCCGGAATACAGCCCGGTAATGCCAGGCGAGCGCCGCGAACCAGATTGGCCAGATGCTGCCCCAGACATAGCTGTGCGTCAGCAGCCAGTGGAAACAGGCGATCACCAATATCGGCGGGCCCAGCAGGATGAGCCCGAGCGGCGCGGTGCGATTGAACAGCATCAGCGCGCCGCCGATCAGGAGATCGACGATCAGCAGGGGGTTCATGAAGCCGGACGCGGTCAGCGCATCGGTGAAGTGCTGCGCGGCGGCATTCGGTTCCGGGGGATGCCGGCCGCCGAACGTCACGATGATCATGATGGGCGCATAGATGAAGAACGCGCCGAACAGGATACGCGCGATCGTCCAGCCGAGGTTGCGGTACCGCATCGGTCGAAGCTGATCGATTTCCGGATGTTACGCAAGGCCCCGCCCGCCCCGGTACCGGACGGGCGAGCGTTGGCGGTTGTGTGTCGTGGTCAGCATGCTAGGTCGCAGGAATCATGACCGACGCCCTCCGCACCGCCGCCCTGGAATCCAAAGCCTGGCCCTATGAGGAGGCGCGCAAGATCCTGAAGCGCTATCCGCACGGCAAGCCGGGTGGTGCGCCGATCCTGTTCGAGACCGGCTATGGCCCGTCGGGACTGCCGCATATCGGCACGTTCAACGAGGTGCTGCGCACGACGATGGTGCGCAACGCCTTTCACGCGCTGTCCGATCAGCCGACGCGGCTGCTGGCGTTCAGCGACGATATGGACGGGCTGCGCAAGATACCGGACAACGTGCCGAACAAGGAGATGCTGGCCGGGCATCTGGGCAAGCCGCTGAGCCGTATTCCGGATCCGTTCGGCACGCACGAAAGCTTCGCTGCGCACAACAACGCCACGTTGCGGGCGTTTCTCGATCAATACGGCTTCGACTACGAATTCGCGTCGTCGACGGACTATTATGCGAGCGGCCGGTTCGACGACAAGTTGCGCGACGTGCTGCGCAATTACGACGCGATCATGGCGATCATGCTGCCGACGCTGCGGGGCGAGCGGCAGGCGACCTATTCGCCCGTACTGCCGATCAGCCCGACGACGGGGATCGTATTGCAAGTACCCGTCGAGGTGGTCGATCCCGATGCCGGCACGATCGCCTTCGTGGATAGCAGCGTTCCGGGCGGCGAGCGGATCGAGCAGTCGATCCTGGGCGGACTTGCGAAGCTGCAGTGGAAGCCCGACTGGGGCATGCGTTGGGCCGCGCTCGGCGTGGATTACGAGATGCACGGCAAGGATCTGATCGACAGCGCCACCCTTGGGGGCAAGATCGCGCAGGTGCTTGGCGGACGCAAGCCGGAGGGGCTGATCTACGAACTGTTCCTGGACGAGAAGGGCGAGAAGATCTCCAAGTCCAAGGGCAACGGGCTGAGCCTGGAGCAATGGCTGACCTATGGTCCGGAGGAATCGGTCGCCTTCTATGCGTATCGCGAGCCCAAGAAGGCGAAGCAGTTGCACATGGGCGTGATCCCGCGTGCGGTGGACGAATATTGGCAGTTCCGCGGCAATTATGCCGGGCAGGAGTTGAAGGAACGGCTGGGCAATCCGGTGCATCACATCCACGACGGGCAAGTCCCGGCGAGCGAGATGCCGGTGACGTTCGGACTGTTGCTGAACCTCGTCAGCGTGATGGGCGATGCGACGAAGGAGCAGGTTTGGGGGTATCTCGGCAATTACGTGCCGGATGCGACGCCGGACAAATATCCCGAGCTGGACCGGCTGATCGACCGGGGGTTGGTCTATGGGCGGGACTTCGTCGCGCCGACGTTGAAGCGGCGGGCGCCGGAAGGTGTCGAAATTGCCGCACTTCGGCGTTTGGACGAGGAACTTTCGGTTCTGCCAGAGGACACGAATGCCGAGGATATCCAGAACCTTGTCTATGAAATCGGCAAGACGGGCGGGTTCGAAAACCTGCGCGATTGGTTCAAGGCACTGTACGAAACGTTGCTCGGCGCCGAGCAAGGGCCGCGAATGGGCAGCTTTATCGCACTTTACGGTATCGCGAATTCCCGCAAGCTGATCGCCGACGCGCTGGCGAAATAGGCCCGGATGAACGCCCCGCGGGTGCGGTTGCGGCACCGGTTCTTTTACGCCTTGTTCCCGCCGCCCCCGCTGGCGGCGGAGATCGCGCAAAGGTTCGCGGTGGAGGGCGTGCGGATGATCCGGGCGGATCGGCTGCACGTCACGATCGACCTGTCGGAAGATTTCGCGGACTATCCGGACGGGGTCGTACAGGGATTGATCGCGGCGGGATCGCAGGTCGATGTTCCGCCGTTCGCACTGACCTTCGATAGCGTCGTGGACACGCCCTATACGATGTCGCTGCGTCCGGAGGTTCCCGATCCGGCGATGCAGGCGCTGCACGATGCGATCGTCGCGGCGCGAGTGAACGCGGGCGTCGAGGGGCGCGAGGGGTATGCGTTCACGCCGCACATGACCCTGGCCTATCGCAGGGGTCTGGCCGGGGTGCGATCGATCCCGCCGGTCGGGTTGACGGTGGACCGGTTCGTGCTGGTGCACAGCCTGATCGGTCAGGGGCGGTATGACGAGATCGGGTGCTGGCCTTCGCGGGTGCGGTGAGCTTGGCCTGAGGTGCTTCGACAAGCTCAGCACGAACGGGTTGGAGTTGGGCGCGAACGGTTGGAGTTGGGCGCGAACGAACCGCTGTTGGCCACGAACGGGTTGGAGTTCGGCACGAGCGGGTTGGACTTGAGCACGAACGGGTCGGAGTTAGCCGCGAACCAACCGGTGTTGGGCAGGAACGCCTTGGCCTGATGGCATCTTGCTCTAGAGTAACCCGATGAAACGAAAATTTCCCGGATCCGCCCTGCGCGCCTTCCTGACGGATGGGGCCGGGGGTGGGATCGTGTTGATCGCAGCCGCGGTGCTGGCGATGATCGCAGCGAATTCGGCCCTCGCCGAAAACTATTTCCACCTGCTGCATGCGGAGACCGGGCCGGTCATCGCGCCCGCGCTGGGGCCGATGACGGTGCATCTGTGGATCAACGATGCGCTGATGGCGATATTCTTCCTGCTCGTCGGGCTGGAGATCAAGCGCGAGCTGATCGACGGCGAACTGGCCGATGCGCGCAAGCGCCGCCTGCCGGTGATCGCGGCGGCGGCGGGGATGATCGTGCCGGCGGTCGTCTATCTGGGGATCGCGGGACACGATGCGGCTTTGATCCGCGGATGGGCGATCCCCGCCGCGACCGACATCGCGTTTGCGATTGGGGTGATGGCCCTGCTCGGCCCGCGCGTTCCGGCATCGCTGAAACTGTTCCTGACGACGGTGGCGATCGTCGACGACATGGGCGCGGTGGCGATCATCGCGGTCGGCTATAGCGACGGGCTGAACCTGCCCGCATTGGCCGCGGCGGCGGGGGTGCTGGCGATCA
Organism: Sphingomonas aliaeris; assembly: GCF_016743815.1. Lineage (NCBI taxonomy): Bacteria > Pseudomonadati > Pseudomonadota > Alphaproteobacteria > Sphingomonadales > Sphingomonadaceae > Sphingomonas > Sphingomonas aliaeris. Next base: position 3,696,815 of record NZ_CP061035.1, read on the forward strand.
TGGCGGCGATGAACCGCCACAGCGTCCACCGGCTGACGCCCTATCTGATCGCGGCACTGCTGCTGTGGTGGATGGTGATGCTGTCGGGTGTGCATGCGACGGTCGCGGGCGTGCTGGCGGCGATGACGATTCCGATCGCGCGCGAGGACCGCATATCCCCGCTGCACCGGCTGGAACATGCGCTGAGCCCGTGGGTGTCGTTCGCGATCGTGCCGCTGTTCGGGTTCGCCAATGCAGGCGTGGCGCTGACCGGGATGAGCGCGTCCGTGCTGGTCGAACCGGTGGTGATCGCGGTGGGCGCCGGACTGTTCCTGGGCAAGCAGGTGGGGATACTGGGCGGGATCGCGCTGGCGGAATGGCTGGGCATCGCGCGCCGGCCGGAGGGGGCGAACTGGGCGCAGATCTACGGCGTGGCGTTGCTCGCGGGGATCGGTTTCACGATGAGCCTGTTCATCGGAGGGCTCGCCTTTCCCGGCAACGCGCTGTTGATGGACGAGGTGAAGATCGGTGTTCTCGGCGGATCGATCCTGTCTGCGCTGGCCGGATACGCGGTGTTGCGTTTCGCCGCCCGCCCGGCGAAATTGCGCTGATGCGCTGCTTCTTCGACCCCCGCCAGCTCGGCCATTCGCCCGCCAAGGAACTGCATAACGGCAGTTTCGTCGATTATGCCGAGACGCCGGCGCGCGCCGCCGCGATCCTGAAGACGATCGGCGCGTTCGAGGCGCCCGACGATCATGGCGAGGCACCGATCCTGGCGATCCACGATGCGGACTATGTGGATTTCCTGAAGACCGCGCCCGCGCGCTGGGCCGAGGCGGGACGCCCGGGTGACGTCATGGGATATATCTGGCCGATCGCGCGGCGGCGCGCGGTGAAGCTGGACCGGATCGATGCGCTGGCGGGACGCTACAGCCTCGACGCATCGACGCCGCTGACGGCGGAGAGCTGGAGTTCCGCTTATTGGAGCACGCAATCGGTGCTTGCGGCGACGCATGCGGTGCTGGCGGGGGACCGCAGCGCCTTCGCATTGTGCCGGCCGCCGGGGCATCATGCGGGGGCGGATTATTTGGGTGGCTATTGCTACCTCAACACGGCGGCGATCGCGGCGCAGGCGGCGCTGGATTCGGGGGCGAAGCGGGTCGCCATCCTGGATATCGACTATCATCACGGCAACGGGACGCAGGACATCTTCTGGACGCGCGGCGACGTGTTCTACGCCTCCGTCCATGCCGACCCGGCGACCGACTATCCGTTCTTCTGGGGCCATGCCGACGAGACCGGGGAGGATGCGGGCGCGGGCACGACCCTGAACCTGCCGCTGCCGCAGGGTGCGACGCTGGAGGCATTCCGGGCGGCGCAGGCATCGGCGCTGGCGGCGATCGCGTCGTTCGAGCCGGACCTGCTGGTGCTGAGTTTCGGCGCGGATACGTGGGAGGAGGATCCGATCTCGCAGTTCAGGCTGACGACGGGCGATTATGCGGTGCTGGCGCGTGAGATCGCGGCGTGCGGGTGGCCGACGGTGATCGCGATGGAAGGCGGCTATGCGATCGACGCGCTGGGCGCGAACGTGGCGAGTTTGCTGGAGGGGTTTGTGTAGGTTTGTCGTTTCGAGGGGGCTGCTGAGAGGCTTGCCGCGTTGGTTGCTGTTTCGCCGGGACGCCACCCACCCCCGGGCCATCCCTTGAAGGGAGGGGAGAAGTTGGGTTTCGGCTTCCTTGCTCCGTCTTTGACGGGAGAGGAGTAGCGGGAGTGCCTTCTTCACTCCCCTCCCTGAAAGGGAGGGGTTGGGGGTGGGTGGCGTCATGGCGACGGCGTTGTTGCGTGGCTGAGCAATGCCGTATCGCCGGGGGTACTGCCCTCCCCCGGCCCCTCCCTGAAGGGAGGGGAGAAGAAAGGGGGATCCTCCGGACTCGAAAAGGGCGGCGCCTCGGGTGAGGCGCCGCCCTTTGATCGGTCGAACCGAGCGCGCCGTTACAGCTTCTCGGTCAGTTCCGGGACCAGCTTGAACAGGTCACCGACGAGGCCGAGATCCGCGACCTGGAAGATCGGGGCGTCTTCGTCCTTGTTGATCGCGATGATCGTCTTGGAGTCCTTCATGCCTGCCAGATGCTGGATCGCGCCGGAGATGCCGACAGCGATATAGACTTCCGGGGCGACGATCTTGCCGGTCTGGCCGACCTGATAGTCGTTGGGGGCATAGCCCGCATCGACCGCGGCGCGCGAGGCGCCGACGCCGGCGCCGAGTTTGTCCGCCAGCGGATCGATCAGCGCGTGGAACTGTTCGCCCGATCCGAGCGCGCGGCCGCCGGAGACGATGATCTTGGCGGACGTCAGTTCGGGACGTTCCGACTTGGCGATCTCGCTGCCGACATAGGTCGACATGCCCGCGTCACCGGTGGTGGCGACGGCCTCGATCGTGCCGGAACCGCCTTCGGTCGCGGCCTTGTCGAACGCGGTGCCGCGGACGGTGATGACCTTCTTCGCGTCCTTCGACTGGACGGTGGCGATCGCGTTGCCGGCGTAGATCGGACGCGTGAACGTGTCCGCGCTCTCGACCGACAGGATGTCGCTGATCTGCATGACGTCGAGCAGGGCGGCGACACGGGGTGCGATGTTCTTGCCGCCGGACGTGGCGGGGAACAGGACGGCATCGTGATCGCCCATCAGCTGGACGATCAGCGGCGCGACGTTTTCGGCGAGCGCATGCGCATAGGCTGCGTCGTCGGCGACATGAACCTTGCCCACGCCGGCGATCTTCGCAGCTTCGGCGGCGACGGCGTCGACGCCCTGGCCGGCGACGATCAGGTGGACTTCACCCAGCTTGGCAGCGGCGGTGACCACGGCGAGCGTGGCATCCTTGACGGTGGCGCCGTCATGTTCGACCCAGACGAGCGTCTTCATTTCGCCACTCCCATCGCTTTGAGTTTGGTGACCAGTTCATCCACGTCGGCGACCTTGATGCCGGCCGAGCGCTTGGCCGGCTCGACGACCTTCAGCGTGGTGATGCGCGGGCTGATATCGACGCCGTAATCGGCGGCGGTCTTCTGCGCGAGCGGCTTGGACTTCGCCTTCATGATGTTCGGGAGCGAGGCGTAGCGCGGTTCGTTGAGGCGGAGATCGGTCGTGACGATCGCCGGAAGCTTCAGCGATTCGGTTTCCGAACCGCCATCGACTTCGCGCGTGACGGTGACGTTGCCGTCGGCGAGTTCGACCTTCGATGCGAAGGTCGCCTGGCCGACGCCGAGCAGACCGGCGAGCATCTGGCCCGTCTGGTTGTTGTCGTCGTCGATCGCCTGCTTGCCGAGGATCACCAGATCGGGCTTTTCCTCGTCCACGATCGCCTTGAGCAGCTTGGCCACGCCCAGCGGCTCGACCTTCTCTTCCGAGACGACGAGGATCGCACGATCCGCACCCATCGCGAGCGCGGTGCGGAGCGTTTCCTGCGACTTCTGTTCGCCGATCGAGACGACGACGATTTCCGTCACTCCCTTGTCCTTCAGACGGATCGCTTCCTCGACCGCGATCTCGTCGAACGGGTTCATGCTCATCTTGACGTTCGCCAGATCGACGCCCGATCCGTCCGCCTTCACGCGGGGCTTAACGTTATAGTCAAGCACGCGCTTGACCCCGACCAATACCTTCATCTCACTCTCTCCGTACCCACGAGTAGCGCCCTGGGGAGGAAACGCTCAGGCGGCTTTCTGTACTTCGGCCACGATCTTCTTCGCCGCATCGCCGAGGTCGTTAGCAGGAACGATCGCCAGACCGGAATTGGACAAAATGTCCTTGCCCAGCTCGACATTGGTGCCTTCAAGCCGAACCACCAACGGGACCGAAAGGTTCACTTCCTTCGCCGCGGCGACGATGCCCTCCGCGATGATGTCGCAGCGCATGATGCCGCCGAAGATGTTGACGAGGATGCCCTTCACCGCCGGATCGCTGAGGATGATCTTGAACGCCGCGGTGACCTTTTCGGTCGTGGCGCCGCCGCCGACGTCGAGGAAGTTGGCGGGGAACATGCCGTTCAGCTTGATGATGTCCATCGTCGCCATCGCGAGGCCCGCGCCGTTGACCATGCAGCCGATATCGCCGTCCAGCTTGATATAGGCGAGGTCGTACTTCGAGGCTTCCAGCTCGGCGGGATCCTCTTCGGTCTCGTCGCGCAGTTCCATCAGATCCTTGTGGCGGAACATGGCGTTGCCGTCGAACGCGACCTTCGCGTCGAGCACCAGGACCTGGCCCTGCTTGGTGACGGCGAGCGGGTTGATCTCGATCTGCTCGGCATCGGTGCCGATAAAGGCGTCGTACAGCTTCGATGCGGTGCTGCTGGCCTGCTTGGCGAGATCGCCTTCGAGGCCGAGCGCATTGGCGACGGCGCGGCCGTGATGCGGCATGAAGCCGGTCGCGGGATCGATATCCAGCGTCTGGATCTTTTCCGGCGTGTCGTGCGCGACGGTTTCGATGTCCATGCCGCCTTCGGTCGAGACGACCATCGAGACGCGGCCGGTCGCACGGTTGACGAGCAGCGCGAGGTAGAATTCCTTCTCGATATCAGCGCCGTCGGTGACGTACAGGCGGTTGACCTGCTTGCCGGCATCGCCCGTCTGGATCGTCACCAGCGTGTTGCCGAGCATGTCGGTCGCCGCCGCGCGGACCTCTTCCTCATTCCAGGCGAGACGCACGCCGCCCTTGGCATCGGGGCCGAGTTCCTTGAACTTGCCCTTGCCGCGGCCGCCGGCATGGATCTGCGACTTCACGACGTAGAGCGGCCCGGGCAGCTTCCTTGACGCCTCGACGGCCTCCTCGACGGAGAGGGCGGCGAAACCGGCGGGGACTGGCACGCCGAACTTGGCCAGCAATTCCTTGGCCTGATATTCATGGATGTTCATGAGAAGCGTTCGCACCTTTCGTGTGGAAGACGGAGGTTTGCATGCGCCTTAAGCACAGTGGCGCGGGTGAATCCACCCTTCGCTGTGCCCGGATCGTCCCTGCGCGCTCAGCCCAGGCCGACGGAACACAGGGCCGCGGCGGTGGCGGTGACCGAGACGATCTCCGGATCGTCGAGCGCGCGGAGACGCTTGAGCAATTGTTTGCGTCCGCCGCCTTCGCCCGGTTGCCGGCCGATCGAGGCGAGCTTGCGCAATTGCGGGACGGACAATTGTTCCGCCATCGGCTTGGCCATGCAGCCCGCGAGCTTGGGCGACAGGCCCGCCGCGATCAGGCCGTCGCGGGTGCGATCCTGGATCGGGGAACAGGCCGCGAGCGCGAGCAGCGGAAGGCCGAGGACGGGAATCGAAAATCGCACGGCTTCACCTCGCAAGGACTGACATGCGCCGCTATAGCGCCGGGATGCACTGGGCAACCGGCCTTCTCCTGTTCCTCGCGACCGTGATCGGGATGGAGGGGTTCGCCTATGTCGCGCACCGCTGGGTGATGCACGGCGTCGGCTGGTTCCTGCACGCGAGCCACCACCGCCCGCGCCACGGCAATTGGGAGTGGAATGACCTGTATGCGGTGATCTTCGCCGTGCCGTCGTTCGCATTGATTTTCGGCGGGCTGCAACTCGGCTGGTGGCCGGGATTCGTGTGGATCGGGTACGGGATCGCAGCATATGGCGCGATCTATTTCGGGTTTCATGACGTCATCGTCCACAAGCGGCTGAACCACCGCTATCTTCCCAAATCGGCTTATATGAAGCGGATCATCCAGGCGCACCGGCTGCATCATGTCGTGGAGACGAAGCGCGGCACGGTGAGCTTCGGATTCCTGTGGGCGCCGAAGCCCGAGGATTTGAAGGCCGAGCTGAAGCGCCGTGACCGCGCCGGGGTGCGCGCGCCGGTCGAACGGTCCGAAACGCCGGCCGCTTGAACGACGCGCTGATGCTGTTCGCCGTGGCGGTGCCCGCGGTGATGCTGACCGGCCTTGCCAAGGGCGGGTTTGCGGGCGTGGGCGGACTCGCGCTGCCGATCATGGCGCTGGCCATGTCACCGGTGCGCGCGGCGGCGATCCTGTTGCCGATCCTGATCGTGCAGGACGTGGTCGGCGTCTGGGCGTTCCGCAGGAACTGGGACGGTTATGTGCTGGGCTGGACCCTGCCCGGCGCCGCGATCGGCATCGTGTTGGGATATCTGTTCGCGGCGCAGGTGTCGGCGGATGCGGTGCTGGGGCTGGTCGGCGTCATCAGCCTGACGTTCGGCGGATACCGGCTGTGGCGCGAGCGCGGGCATGTCGTCGCGGCCGCCGCCAATTCGCCCGGCTGGGTCGGCATGCTGTGCGGGGTGGCGTCAGGCTTCACCAGCCAGGTCGCGCATGCGGGCCAGCCGCCTTTTCAGATCTGGGTCCTGCCGCGCCGGTTGCCGCGAGACGTGCTGGTCGGGACGACTGCGATCTTTTTCGCGATCATCAACTGGGCGAAGGTGCCGGCCTATTGGGCACTGGGGCAGTTCAGCCACGAGAATTTGGTGGCGGCGGGGCTGCTGATGCCGGTCGCGATCCTGTCGACGCTGGCGGGGGTATGGATCGTGCGGCGGATCGCGCCGGAGCGATTCTACACCGCGATCTATGTGTTGATGATGCTGGTGGGGGTCAGGCTGATCTGGGACGCTTTGGTTTAGACTAGAAGCAGATTTGGTTCGCGCAGAGGCGCAGAGAACGCTGGGGTGTCGTGTTCCGGTTCGGGCGCGGGTTTCGATTTCGTGTCCGGCCACGCGCTTTGCGCGGTTTGGAAGGGCTGTGGGTTGAGCGTTCGCTCCGTCTCCATTGTCGGTGATTATGGATTCCCGCCTTCGCGGGAATGACGGAATGGAGGTACAATATTTCGGCCCTCCAAGAGAGATGTGTTCTTCTCAGCGTCCTCCGCGCCTCTGCGCGAACAAACACCTCGAAACCTTAGTCGAACAGACTCGACACCGAGCTTTCGTCGGCGATGCGGCGGATCGCTTCGGCGAGCAGGGGCGCGATCGTCAGGTGGCGGATGCGTTTGGCGTTGGCGACGATGTCGTGGCTGCCGATCGAATCGGTGATGACCAGTTCCTCGAGTTCCGACCCCTCGACGCGGGCGACCGCGCCGCCCGAGAGGACGCCGTGCGTGACATAGGCGACGACGCCCGCCGCCCCCGCCTGCTTCAGCGCGGCGGCGGCGTTGCACAACGTGCCCGCCGAATCGACGATATCGTCGATCAGGATGCAGAACCGGCCCTCGACCTCGCCGATGATGTTCATCACTTCCGACTCGCCGGCACGTTCACGCCGTTTGTCGACGATCGCGAGCGGGGCGTTGTCGAGCCGCTTGGCGAGCGCGCGGGCGCGGACCACGCCGCCGACGTCGGGCGACACGACCATCAGGTTGCGATCGCCGAAGCGCGTCAGGATATCCGCCGACATGACCGGTGCGCCGTACAGATTGTCGGTCGGGATATCGAAGAAGCCCTGGATCTGGCCGGCATGCAGATCGACCGACAGGACGCGGTCCGCACCCGCGACGGTGATCAGGTTGGCGACGAGCTTGGCCGAGATCGGCGTGCGCGGCCCGGGTTTACGATCCTGTCGCGCATAGCCGAAATAGGGCACGACGGCGGTGATCCGCTTTGCCGACGCGCGCTTCAGCGCATCGATGCAGATCAGCAATTCCATGAGGTTGTCGTTCGCCGGATAGCCGGTCGACTGGAGCACGAACACGTCCTCGCCGCGCACATTCTCTTGGATCTCGACGAAGATCTCCTCGTCAGCGAAACGGCGGACGCTGGCCTTGGTCAACGGCGTTTCGAGATAGCGCGCCACGTCGCGCGCGAGCGGAAGGTTCGCATTGCCGGTCAGAAGTTTCATGGTCGGTCGCTCCCCTGCGCTTGGTTGCGCGATCCTTTAGGCGCGAATCGCCAGCGGTAAAGGGGCATTGCGGCCACGATGCCCCCCGCATAGAGCATCGGCATGACCGTAATCACCCGTTTCGCGCCCAGCCCCACCGGACGGCTGCACGTCGGCAACATCCGCGCCGCTTTGCATAACTGGCTGTGGGCGAAGAAGAATGGCGGGCAGTTCTGGCTGCGCATCGACGATACGGATGCGGAGCGGAGCGAGGAACGGTATGTCGAGGCGATCCGCGGCGATCTCGCCTGGCTGGGGCTGGAGTCGGTCGGGGAGCAGCGGCAATCGGCGCGCACCGCCTTGTACGAGACGCGGTTCGAGGCGTTGCGCGCGGCGGGGCATATCTATCCCGCCTATGAGACGTCGCAGGAACTGGACCTGAAACGCAAGATTGCCGCCGGGCGTGGATTGCCGCCGATCTACGATCGCGCCGCGCTGAACCTAGGCGAAGAGGATCACGCGAAGTTCGCGGCGGAGGGCGTACGGCCTCACTGGCGTTTCAAGCTGGATTATGCCGCGCCGATCGAATGGGACGACCTGATCCGCGGGCACCAGAAGTTCGATGCCGCGACGATGAGCGATCCGGTGATCCGCCGCGCGGACGGATCGTGGCTGTACATGCTGATATCGGCGATCGACGATGTCGAGATGGCCGTCACGCATGTCGTTCGCGGCGAGGATCACGTGTCCAACACCGCGCTGCAGTTGCAGATGTTCGCCGCGATGGGCGCGACCCCGCCGGCCTTCGCGCACGAGGCGCTGCTGGTCGGCAGCGAGGGCAAATTGTCGAAACGGCTGGGGTCGCTCGGAGTCGATGCGTTTCGCGAGGAGGGGATCGAACCCGAGGCGGTGCGCGCGCTGCTGGCGCGGATCGGGACGAGCGATCCGGTCGAGCCTGTCACGGACGTGACGCGGCTGATCGAGACGTTCGATTTCGCGCGGTTCGGGCGCGCGCCGGCGCGGTTCGACGATGCCGAACTGGCCGGGCTGAATGCGAAGATCGTCCATATGCTGGACTTCGACGCCGTGTCGGATCGCCTGCCGCAGGGCATGACGCGGGCGGAATGGGAAGCGGTGCGCCCCAATCTGAAGACTATCGCCGAGGCGGCGGACTGGTGGCAGGTGATCGAGGGCGACATTGCCGGGACGCGCGACCCGGCCGACGCGGCGTTCCTGACCGAGGCGGCACGCGTGGCGGGCGGGATCGATTGGTCCGCCGACCCGTGGCACGCGCTGACCGCCGCGCTGAAGGCGGCGACGGGGCGGAGCGGCAAGACCCTGTTCCTCCCGCTGCGCCGCGCACTGACCGGGCGTGATCACGGACCGGACATGGCCGCTTTGCTGCCGCTGATCGGACGCGAGCGCGCGATGGCGCGACTCGGCGGGGGTTGAGTGCGCCGGGTGTGAGTGCGTCCGGGGTGCGTGGCCCGCGTGGCTTGTTTCTCGACTTCGCTCGAAACGAACGGGGGGGTGAACTCGAAAGCCGTTCTGGGGTGATTTCAGCGCGGTGGCCTCATCCTGACCGTTCGTGCTGAGCCTGGCGAAACACGTGTCCTCTTTGCCCGTCCTTCGACACGCTCGGGACGAACGGTGGAGTGGTGGCGTGTCCGAGCGGGTTGATTCGTTCTTGGTGAGGCATAGGATCGTCTGACGATGTGCGACTAGCCTCGCCCCCTCCCCGTTCGTTTCGAGCGTAGTCGAGAAACCTCTCGCCGTGGTCTGCGCGGCCGGTTTCTCGACTTCGCTCGAAACGAACGGTGCGAGGGTGTCCTATTTCGCTGCTCTGCCCTCCCCTTGCTGCCCCGATGTCCAACCGGCTTCGCCATGTGACAAAGTATCACTTGTCAGGCCAATGTTATGATGTATCGTTTCGTTTCAACCCGGCGGAAGACCGGTTCCTCGAGGAGATATGGAGACGGACGATGTATGCGGATCGATATGGCAAGACGGGCATCAAGCCGGGTGCGTTGACGATTGCGGTGGGATTGAATGCTGCGGTTCTGGCGGCATTGATCTTTTCCGGGCCGGAGATTTTCGAGCGACCGCCGCCCGAGCCGTTCGAGGCCGTCAACATACCGCTTCCCGTGCCGCCGCCGCCGATCGAGCCGGTGGAGACCAAGATCGTCCCGAAGACCAGGCAGACGGTGATCGATCCGCCCCCCGTGGAACGCCCGGTCGCGCAGGACCCGATCGCGCCGTCGAAGAGCGACTTCACGATCCCTGCGGGCCCGACCGGTATGGATGGCGGCGTGACAGGCGGAACGGGCGGTGTCGTCACGCCGTACGAGCCGCCGCGCACGCCGGTGACGATCGGGGCGAAGGTCGATCCGCGCTACGCCCGGTTCCTGCAGCCGGATTACCCGCCGGGCGAACGGCGGATGGGGCGCGAGGGCAAGGTGGTGGTTCGCGTGCTGGTCGGGATCGACGGGCGTGTCGCGAGGGTCGAATTGCTGAGCGCCGTCAGCGATGCCTTCTTCGCCGCGACACGCAGGCAGGCGCTGGAGAAATGGCGCTTCACGCCTGCGACGCGCGACGGCGTGCCGCAGGAGGACTGGCGCACGATGACGGTGACGTTCGTGCTGAACGACACGGAATAGGATGGTGGGTGCGGGGGCTGGCGCGTGGCCCCCCGTGTGCCTATCTTGCGACGTGATGAAATTCTTCCGCCATTTCAACATTGTTCGCGCAATCAATGACTTGCGCGTTTACCTGTCGCAGGAGGCGCCGCACAAGCTGGTCTTCCTGATGCTGTCCATCTTCGCGTTCGGCGCGGTGCTGGTCGGGTTCACGATCGATAGCCATGAAGAGCCGGTCTATCGGCGCAACATCGTCTATGTCGAGCAATGGCCCGCGAACCGTACCGACGAACAGATCATCGCGCAGCAGAAGATCGATGGGCCGATCGAGGCCAAGCGGGCCGCCGAGCAGGCCGCGCGGGAAAAGGAAGTCCAGGCCGGTTTCAAGCGGATGGACGACAAATTGAAGAAGCTGGGCATCTGACCGACGCACGCTGGATGGCGGCGGCGCTGGCGCAGGGCGAGCGTGGACGCGGGCGGACCGCGCCCAATCCCAATGTCGGCTGCGTGATCGTACAGGGCGAGTGTGTCGTCGGTCGCGGATGGACGCAGCCGGGCGGGCGGCCGCATGCGGAGGCGATGGCGCTTGCGCAAGCCGGCGAGAAGTCGCGCGGCGCAACCGTCTATACGACGCTGGAACCGTGCGCGCATGTCTCCACGCGCGGACCGGCCTGTTCGGACGGGCTGGTCGCCGCCGGCGTCGCGCGGGTGGTGATCGCGCTGGGGGATCCGGACGCGCGGACCGACGGCGCGGGGATCGCGCGGTTGCGGGCGGCGGGGATCGCGGTCGATGTCGGGACCGGCGCGACAGAGGCACGGCGATCGATGGCGGGGTTCCTGACGCGCAAGGGCCTGGGGCGTCCGTTCGTGACGCTGAAGCTGGCGCTGTCGCTGGATGGTGCCGTCGCGATGGCGGACGGATCGAGCAAGTGGATCACAGGAGCAGCGGCGCGCGCACATGCCCATGTCGAACGCGCGCGGCACGAGGCGATCCTTGTCGGGCGGGCCACGCTTGAGGCGGATGCGCCGCGGCTGGATGTGCGTCTGGCGGGACTGAAGGCGCGGTCGCCACGGCGTGTAGTGCTTTCGTCGCGCGATTTGGGGGTGGCGGAGGGGTGGACGCGGATCGCGGAGCCTAAGGGTATCGCAACGCTGGACGGGGTCGATCACGTTCTGGTGGAGGGCGGGGCGTCGGCTGCGGCAGCGTTCCTGAGGGACGATCTCGTCGATCGGTTGCTGATATACCGTGCGCCGATCCTGGTTGGGGCCGGGCGGACGCTGGGGGATATCGGGCTTGCGCATCTGGCCGACGCACACGGGCGGTGGCAGTTGCACGATGCGCGGCGCCTTGGCAGCGATCGGCTCGACGTCTACGAGCGCGTGAGGAGCTGACCAATGTTCACCGGAATCATCACCGACATCGGCACGATCGCCAGTGTGACGACGCCGGGCGATACGCGCGTCGTCGTACGCAGCGGCTATGACCCGGCGACGATCGACCTGGGGGCGTCGATCGCGTGTTCGGGCGTGTGCCTGACGGTGATCGACAAGGGCAGCGACGCGGACGGGCACTGGTTCGCGGTCGACGTGTCGGGCGAGACGATCAGCCGCACCGCGGACCGGCAATGGACCGAGGGCCGCCGGCTGAACCTGGAACGCGCGATGAAGTTGGGCGACGAGCTGGGCGGGCATATCGTCACCGGGCATGTCGACGGCATCGGCGAGATCGTATCGGTGATTGAGGATGGCGGATCGAAACGCATCCGCATCGCCGCCGGGCCGGAGATCGCGCCGTTCGTCGCGGTGAAGGGATCGATCACGCTGGACGGCGTGTCGCTGACGATCAACGAGGTCGAGGACGCGGCGGGAACGGTGACGGTCGGGGTCAACATCATCCCGCATACGGCCGATGTGACGACGATCGGCGCGCTGGCGGCGGGGGACCGGATCAATATCGAGATCGACGTGCTGGCGCGGTATCTGGGGCGGATGCGGTCTTTCTTGCCGAACTGATCGTTCGGCCCGATGTGATTGGCGTGCTTGACGATCACATTTTGGTGTGATCTAGCAAGTGAATGAGCATGCTCCTCATCGAAAGCCGCGCGATCCGGGCCAGGCGCACTGGTACCCAACCGCGGAGAATAGGCGAGCACCCCATCCCCGGCACCGGAGGCCAATGACATGGCGAATTTCCTGATCGTCGAAGCGCGATTCTACGACCATCTCAACGACCTGCTGCTGGACGGCGCGCGATCCGCGATCGAGGCGGCTGGCCACACGCACGAGACGATCACCGTGCCGGGCGCGCTGGAAGTGCCGGGCGCGATCGCGCTGGCGGCGGACAGCGGGCAATATAGCGCGTTCGTCGCCCTTGGGGTCGTGATCCGCGGCGAGACCTATCATTTCGAGATCGTCGCGGGCGAAAGCGCACGCGGGCTGATGGCGCTGTCGATGGACGGTCTCGCGATCGGCAACGGCATCCTGACCACCGAGGACGAAGCGCAGGCGCTGACGCGCGCGCGCAAGACCGAGAAGGACAAAGGCGGCGAAGCCGCGAAGGCTGCGATCGCGATGCTGGAGTTGAAGGGGCGGTTCGGTTAATCGGGGTCCGGCGGTGAATGCGCCGGTCCTGCAGACCGAACGGCTGACGCTGCGCCGGCCCGAGGCGTGCGATTTCGATGCGTTCGCCGACTTTTGTGCGGATGCGACGACTATGCGCTTCCTCGGCGGGGCCAAGTCACGCAGCGCGGCGTGGCGAGTCTTCACGACGATTGCCGGTGCGTGGTCGATCAACGGCTATTCCTACTGGTCTGTGATCGAACGCGAGACGGGCGCGTGGGTCGGACGGATCGGGCCATGGCAACCCGAAGGGTGGCCAGGCACCGAGGTCGCATGGGGCGTGGCACCAGCATTTGCCGGACGCGGATATGCCTATGAAGCGGCCGTGGCTGCAATGGACTATGCCGTCGATATTCTTGGATGGTCCCATATCATCCATACGATCCATCCTGATAATGCACCCTCCATTCGCCTTGCCCAGCGGCTGGGATCGATCAACGGCGGACCGGTGACCTTGCCGGATCCGCTGTCCGATTTCCGGGTCGATGCCTGGGGACAGAGCGCCGAGGATTGGCGCGCGCGGGGACGCTGAGGTGCTGCGGGGACCTGTGACTGCCAGCGTCCGGCCGTGAGTTCGGGGTGCTTCCACAGGCTCAGCACGAACGGGAGGACGTTTGGGGCGGGTTTCTCCTTGCGGCCCTGCCCGTCACCCCGGACTTGTTCCGGGGTCCACGGTGCAGCGAGCGTCACGGTTCGAGCCACTTTCCGTTTCATCTGCGGGACGGTGGACCCCGGAACAAGTCCGGGGTGACGGGGGGCCATGGGGCGGTCCGTTCGTTCCGTACACGCCAGATCGGATGTAGCGGAGGCGGTGCGCCCTCCCACCCCAAAATCCCGCCTTGCCGACCGCCGCCGCTTACTGATACCAATGTCAGTAAGGGAGAGACGGCATGGCACTTGCTCACAGCTTCAAGGCCAACCCGCACTGGATGCCGCGCCAGAAGAAGGGCGTGCTGGATTTCATTCCGGGCGAGGATGGCCTGCCGATCGTCGGCAATACGTTGCGGCTGTTGAAGGATCCCGTGGGGTTCGGGAAGCGGATGGCGGCGACCTATGGGCCGGTATACCGCAACAACAGTTTCGGCGGGCCGAACGTCGTGCTGCTGGGGCCGGATGCGAACGAGCTGGTGTTGTTCGACCGCGAGAAGATATTCTCGTCCGAGCAAGGCTGGGGCCCGATGCTCAACCTGCTGTTTCCGCGCGGGCTGATGCTGATGGATTTCGATCACCATCGCGCGGATCGCAAGGTGCTGTCGGTGGCGTTCAAGCCGGAACCGATGCGGCATTATGCCGAGGCGATGAGCACGGGCATCGCGGCGCAGGTTTCGACCTGGGGCAACACGCCGATCAAATTCTACGATGCGATCAAGAAGCTGACGCTGGATTTGGCGGCGGACAGTTTCTTCGGCATGCCGCTGGGGCCGGAGGCGGACCGGATCAACCAGGCGTTCGTCGACGAGGTGCAGGCGTCGATCGACCCGATCCGCGTGCCGTTGCCCGGCACCAAGATGCGCCGTGGCGTCAAGGCGCGCGAATATCTGGTCGCATTGTTCGCGCGGGAGATTCCCAAGCGGCGCGCAGGCGACGGACAGGATTTCTTCTCGCAATTCTGCCGCGCGACGGACGATGCGGGCAATCCCCTGCCCGACGCCGCGATCATCGATCACATGAATTTCCTGATGATGGCGGCGCACGACACGATCACCTCGTCCGCGACCAGCCTGGTCATGATGCTGGGCCGAAACGTCGAATGGCAGGACAAATTGCGCGTGGAGATCCGCTCACTCGGGTTGAACGAGAATGGCGGCGTGCCGCACGGTCAGCTCGACCGGCTGGTGCTGACCGAATATGCGTTCAAGGAAGCGCTGCGGATGATCCCGCCGGTGCCGTCGCTGCCGCGGCGTGCGCTGAAGTCGTTCAGTTTCGGGGGATATGACATCCCCGCGGGTACGCCGGTCGGCATCAATGTCGGCCACACGCACCGCATGGCCAAGCATTGGCCCGACCCCGACACCTTCGATCCGATGCGCTTCACCCCGGAAGCGGTGCGGGCGCGGCACAAATATGCGTGGATCCCGTTCGGCGGCGGCGCGCATATGTGCCTGGGCCTGCATTTCGCGACGATGCAGATGAAGCTGCTGATCGCCGGGTTGCTCAGCCGCTACCGGATCGAACTGGACGAGGGTTCGGGCGACGAATGGCAGGCCTGGCCGATCCCCAAGCCGCGCGACGGATTGCCGTTGCGGTTCGTGCCTTTGGGGTGATTGCGGTCGGGACTGGGACGGGTGTCACTCCACTTGGTTCTTGCTGAGCCTGTCGAAGGGCGTGGCACGGGGGCAGGTGCTTCGACAGGCTCAGCACGAACGGGCGGTTGATGGTATCCCTTCCCGTCCTTCCGTCTATTGGGCATGGAGATACCGCCGCGTCACAGCCTTCGCAGCGAATGGCCGGTTTCTCGACTTCGCTCGAAACGAACGGGCAGGGTGGTTTTAACCGACGGTCTGCGTCGTGCGACGCGAGAGCGGTGATACCGGATCATCACGTCGCCGGGTCAATCAGCCCGCCCCGTTCGCCCTGAGCCTGTCGAAGGGCGGGTAGCGCAGGACAGGTGCTTCGACAGGCTCAGCACGAACGGGTGGTAAGGTCGCCTTTGCCGGCTTTTTGGTCGCGGACCGGCACGCCTAACTTCCACCGCTCAAACCGCGCGCACCGCCTTCGGCGTTACCCAGACGGTGACGGGGACGGCGAACTTGCCGGGGGCGGGTTTGCCCACGTCGACGCGGTCGGCGGTGACGAGTTCGCCGGTTTCCAGATTGAAGGAGACCCACGGCTTCGGCATGCGGCCGAAGACGAATTTCTGGATCGGCTGACCGGTGGCCGTGTTCATTATCGTTGCTGTGACGCCCATCGCGGCGCTGATAGCGGCAGCGATGGGCGTGTCCAGCGGGATGCGGCGGGTTTGGTGCCCGCCGCGATGCGGTGACTTCAGGCGTCCTGCGTTTCCAGCGCGGGATAGTCGGTATAGCCTTCCGGCCCCTGGCTATACATGGTTGCCGGGTTCATCGGATTGAGCGGGGCGCCCGCCTTCAACCGCGCCGGAAGATCCGGATTGGCGAGGAAGGTGCGGCCGAACGAGACCGCGTCCGCGGTGCCGGCATCGATCACCGCCTGCGCTTCTTCCGCCGTGACATAGTCGGAATTGAGGATGAGCGGCCCCTTGAACACCTTGCGGATTTCGGGCGACAGCTTCGGCACATCGGTGCGGCCGAACGTGCCCTCGGGTCCCGGCTCGCGCAGTTCGAGGAAGGAGATGCCGATCTCGTCCAGCGCCTTTGCCGCGGCGGTGAACAAAGGTGCGGGATCGCTGTCGTTCACGCCTTGCGAATCGCCGTTGGGCGACAGGCGGATCGAGGTGCGATCCTTGCCGGCGACGGAGACGACGCGTTCGACCACTTCGACCATCAGGCGGATGCGGTTCTCGACCGAGCCGCCATATTGGTCGTCACGGAAATTGGCGTTGTCGCGCAGGAATTCGTCGATCAGATAGCCGTTGGCGCCATGTACCTGCACGCCGTCGAACCCGGCGGCGAGCGCGTTGCGGGTGGCGCGTTCGTAATCGTCAAGCAAAGCGGGAATTTCGTCGAGCGACAGCGGGCGTGCGGTCTCGAACGGCTTCTTCCCTTCATAGGTGTGCGCCTGGCCGTCGGTCGCGGTGGCGGAGGAAGAGACGGGCTGTTCGCCGGTGACGCTGGAATGCACCTGACGCCCCATATGCCACAATTGCGCGACGATCCGGCCGCCGGCATCGTGCACCGCCTTGGTGATCGGCTTCCACTTTTCGACCTGTTCGTCGCTCCACAGGCCGGGGGCGAACGGCCAGCCGAGACCCTGGCGGCTGATCCCGGTCGCTTCCGAGATGATCAGGCCGGCCGAGGCGCGCTGGCGGTAATATTCGATCATGATCTCGGTCGGCACGTGATCCTTCGTACCGCGGCCGCGCGTCAGCGGCGCCATGATGACGCGGTTCGGGGCGGAAATCGCGCCCAGCTGGATGGGATCGAACAAACTGGGCAAATCACGTTTCCTTTTGCTACCTGACGGATCGCAGATAGGACGCTACAGCGCCGCATGCATCCCGCCGACCCCAAGAAAATCTAACATGCCGCAAACCGGACGCGCATCGACTGGCCCCCACCCGCTCGCCTTTCTCGCGTTGATCGGCGCGAACGTCGCGCTGGCGTTCGGGCCATGGTTCGTCCGGCTGGCGGATACCGGGCCGGTCGCGGCGGGATTCTGGCGCGTGACGCTGGCGGTGCCGTTGCTGCTGGCGATGTCGCTGGGCTGCGGATGGCGCCCCGTGCGGCTGGGCAAGACGGTGTGGATATTGATTGCGGTGGCGGGCGTCAGCTTCGCCGCGGATCTGGCAAGCTGGCATCTGGGGATCCTGCGCACGACGCTGGCGAACGCGACGTTGTTCGGCAATTCGGCGACGTTGATCTTCCCGCTCTACGGTTTCCTGATCGCGCGCGCGTGGCCGAGCCGGACGCAGGGGCTGGCGCTGGTGCTGGCGGCGATCGGCGCGGCGTTGCTGATGGGGCAGTCGTACAGCCTGAACCCGCGCAACCTGGTCGGCGACCTGCTGTGCCTGTTCGCGGGCATCCTCTACACATTGTATTTCATCGGCATGGCGCGGGTGCGCGACACGATGGCCCCCTGCCCGCGCTGACGCTGTCGAGCATCGCGGGGATCGTGCCCTTGCTGATCTTCGCGCTGGCGCTGGGCGAAAAGGTGATGCCGGACCATTGGACGCCGCTGATCAGGCTTGCGCTGTGCAGCCAAGTGATCGGTCAGGGGTTGATGATCTATGCGCTGGGGCAATTCTCTCCGCTGGTCGTGGGCCTGGCACTGCTGACGCAGCCGGTGGTGGCGGCGGCGATCGGGTGGAGCGTGTATGGCGAGCGGCTGGGCATGGCCGACGTGATCGGGGTGGTACTGGTCGCGGTGGCCTTGGTGCTGGTGCGGCGACCGGCTAAGACAGAATCGAGGAGCGAGCGCGATGACCGACCTGCCTGACGATCCCACGCTGGACGAGATCCGCGCCGCGATGGCGCCGGTGGTGGCGAGCAATGCCGCATTCGACGGCTGGGGCGACGAGGCGCGGGATGCGAGTGCGGACGCGCTGGGCATCGACCGCGACGTCGCGATGCTGGCGTTTCCGGGCGGCGCGGTCGAGATGATCGCGGCGTGGTTCGCCCATATCGATGCGGAAATGCTGGCGCTGCTGCCGCCCGAAACGCTGGGGGCGATGAAGATTCGCGAGCGGATCACCGCGTTGGTCGAGGCGCGGCTGACGGCGGTCGCACCGGACCGGGAGGCGCTGCGGCGCGCGCTGGCGATCCTGGCCATGCCGCAGAATCTGGCGCGCGCGGCGAAACTCGGCTGGCATGCCGCCGACGTGATGTGGCGCGCGGCGGGCGACACGGCGACGGATTACAATCACTATACGAAGCGCACGATCCTGGCTGGCGTCTATGCCGCGACGGTGACGGTGTTCCTGGACGATGACAGCGAAGGTCACGCCGATACGCGCGCATTCCTGGCGCGGCGGATCGACGGGATCATGCGGTTCGAGAAGGCGAAGGCGGGTTTCCTCGCGCGCGGGCAGCACCGCCCGAGCCTGTCGCGCTTCGTCGGACGGCTGCGCTATCCGGCGGTCTGACTAATTCGCTGGCATCGCCGGCCAGTTATTGATAATCAGTCGCATCATGAATGCGACCGCCACCCGTGCGATTCCCCTCAGCCTCGAAAAGCTTCCGCGGCGCCAGCAGGCGACCGTGGCAGCGATCGACTGGCAGGGATTGAGCGTGCCCGAGGCGCGGCGATTGCGCGAACTGGGCTTCGACGAGGGTGTCGATGTCGAGGTGTTGCATAAATCGGTGTTCGGCAGCGGCCCGATCGCATGTCGCATCGGACGCATGACGATCGCGCTGCGCCGCACCGTCGCCGCCGCGATCCAGGTTTCCCCCGTTCCCGTCTCGCCCGCGTCCCGACCACTGGCATGACCACCCTGCCGCTGGTGGCGCTGGTCGGCAATCCCAATGCCGGCAAGAGCGCGCTGTTCAACGCGCTGACTGGTGCGCGGCAGAAGGTCGGCAATTATCCGGGCGTGACGGTGGAGCGGCATTCGGGCCGGCTGGCGCTGGACGATGGCCGGCCGATCGAGCTGGTCGACCTGCCCGGCGCGTATAGCCTGGACCCGAGCAGCCCGGACGAGCGCGTGACGCGCGACGTGATGATGGGCCGGCAGGAGGGCGAGCGATTGCCCGACGCGATCGTCATCGTCGTGGATGCGTCCAACCTGGACAATCATCTTCGCTTCGCGTTGCAATTGATCTCGCTCGGCTTGCCGGTGGTGGTGGCGCTGAACATGATCGACCTGGCGGAGCGCGACGGGCTGACGCTGGATGCCGCGGTGCTGGAGCGCGAGCTTGGCGTGCCGGTGGTGCCGACGGTCGCGGTACGGCGGCGCGGGCTGGACGAATTGAAGGCGCGCATGTCGAGCACGATCGGCAGCGGCGCGGTGCGGCGGCTGCGCCCGAACGAGGGGCATGTCGACGAGGATATCGTGACACTGCAACGCCGGGCGCGCGCGCTGTCGGTGAAGGCGACGGTGTCGGAGACGACCGGTCGGCGCTGGACACACCTGCTGGATGCGGTCGCCTTGCACCCGGTGAGCGGGCCAATCCTGCTGCTCGGACTGTTGTTCGTGATGTTCCAGGCGGTGTTCGCCTGGTCGCAGGCGCCGATCGGATGGATCGAAAGCGGCTTCGCCCTGCTGACGGAGGGGGTGAACGGCGCGCTGCCGGACGGATTCGTACGGTCGTTCGTGGCCGACGGGCTGATCGCGGGCGTGGGCGCGGTGGTGGTTTTCCTGCCGCAGATCCTGATCCTGTTCACCTTCATCCTGGTGCTGGAGGCGAGCGGGTACATGGTTCGCGCGGCGTTCATGATGGACCGGCTGATGGCGGGCGTCGGCCTGTCGGGGCGCGCATTCATTCCGTTGCTGTCGAGCTTCGCCTGCGCAGTGCCCGGAATCATGGCGACCCGGTCGATCGACGACGAGAAGGACCGGCTGACGACGATCCTGATCGCGCCGCTGATGACATGTTCGGCGCGGCTTCCGGTCTATACGCTGATCATCGGCGCGCTGATCCCGAACCGCGAGGTGCTGCCGCTGGTCGGGCTGCAGGGGCTGGTGATGTTCGGGCTGTACGTGCTGGGCGTCGTCTCCGCCTATATCGCCGCACTGGTTCTGCGCCGCACGGTGACGGCGGGGCCGTCCTCCGGATTCATGATGGAGATGCCGAAATATCAGTGGCCGCGGCTGGGCGACGTCGCGATCGGGCTGTGGAGCCGTGCGGTCATCTTCCTGAAGCGCGCGGGCACGACGATCGCTGCGACGGTCGCCTTGCTGTGGGTCTTGGCGAGCTATCCCGTCGCGCCCGAGGGGCAGCGGCAGAGCGAATATTCGATCGCGGGGCGCATCGCGAGCGGGATCGAAATCGTCGTCAAGCCTATCGGGTTCAATCACGACATCGCGCTGTCGCTGCTGCCCGCAATGGCCGCGCGCGAGGCGGCGGTCGGCGCGATGGCGACGGTCTATGCGATCGACAATCCCGACGAACCGGCGGGGGAAGGCCGGCTGGCGGAAAGCCTGCGCGGACGGTGGAGCCTTCCGACCGCACTGGCGTTCCTGATGTGGTTCGTTTTCGCGCCGCAATGCATCTCCACCATCGCCGTCACGAAACGGGAAACCAATGGCTGGCGATGGCCGATGTTCATGGTGGGATACCTGTTCGCGCTGGCATATATCGCGGCCGGGGCTACATACTGGGCCGCGACAGCAATAGGTTTGTAGGAAACAGGAATATGGCGGGAAGCGTCAACAAGGTCATTCTCGTCGGCAATCTCGGCCGCGATCCGGAAAGCCGCAGCTTCCAGAATGGCGGCAAGGTGGTGGAACTGCGCATCGCCACGTCCGAAAGCTGGAAGGACCGCAATTCGGGCGAGCGCAAGGAGAAGACCGAGTGGCACACCGTCAAGGTGTTCAACGAGGGGCTGGCCAATGTCGCCGAACGCTATCTGCGCAAGGGCAGCAAGGTCTATATCGAGGGCGCGCTGACGACGCGTAAGTGGCAGGACCCGCAGGGGCAGGACCGCTATTCGACCGAAATCGTGCTGCAGGGATTCAATTCCGTGCTGACGATGCTGGACGGCGCCGGTGGTCAGGGCGGCGGCGGTGGCGCTGGTGGCGGCGGCAGCCGTGACGATTTCGGCGGCGGTAACGAATTCGGCGGCGGTTCCGGCGGTGGATCGGGTGGCGGCTATGGCGGCGGCGGCGGTGGTGGCCGGAGCAACGCGCCGGCCGGTGGCGGCAGCCGCAGCAGCTTCGCCGACGACCTTGACGACGACGTACCGTTTTGAAGGACGACGCCCCGCCTGAACGCGACACGATGACCGATGCCGAAAACCAGCCGACCGGGCAATCGCCCGGCGATACCCCGCGCGGCTGGCAGCTGGACGAGGCGGCACGCCTGCGCACGGTTGCCGCGCATGACATCGGATCGCTGCGCGAAAGCGAGGGGCTGAAGCGGCTCACCGATTTCGCCGCCGCGCTGTGCGAGGCGCCGATCGCCCTGGTCAGCCTGGTCGAGGAAACCCGCCAGACGTTCCTTGCCCGGACCGGCCTGTGCGACACGGAAACCCCGCGCGAGACGAGCTTCTGCGCGTTCGCGATGCTTGATCGCGACATCATGATCGTGCCGGATGCGACGCTTGACTCGCGCTTCGCCGACAATCCCCTGGTTACCGGGGACCCCCACATCCGCTTCTATGCCGGGGCGCCGTTGATCGCCGACGACGGCATGCCGATGGGATCGCTGTGCATCATCGATACCGTGCCGCGCGCCGGATTGACGCCATTGCAGCAGCAGGGGCTGAGCACGCTGGCGGACGCGGTGATGGCGCGGTTGCGCGACAGCCGGGATGCCGCCGCATGGCGCGACACGCATAATGCCAATCATCGCGCCCTGACCGAAAGCCACGGCCGGTTCCGCGTGCTGGCGGATTCCATGCCGCAGATGGTGTGGTCCACCCTGCCCGATGGCTATCACGATTATTACAATGCGCGCTGGTACGAATTCACCGGCGTGCCCGAGGGATCGACCGACGGCGCGGAGTGGAACGGCATGTTTCATCCCGACGATCAGGAGCGATCGCACAAGGCGTGGTCGCACAGCCTGGCGACGGGCGAGCCGTACCAGATCGAATATCGCCTGCGCCGCCATGACGGCGACTTCCGCTGGACGCTGGGGCGCGCCTTGCCGTTGCGCGACGAGGCGGGCGAGATCGTCCGCTGGTTCGGCACGTGCACCGACATTCACGAACAGAAGCAGGCCAGCGAAGAGCGCGAGATCGTGGCGCAGGAACTGAGCCACCGGATCAAGAACATCTTTGCGGTGATATCCGGCCTGATCGGGTTCGCAGCGCGTGCCAATCCCGGATTCCGGGTGATCGCCGACGATCTGCGCGACCGGGTGATGGCACTGGGCCGTGCGCACGATTTCGTTCGGCCGCACAGCACGCATTCCCGCCCGGCAGCAGCGCAGTCTAGCCTTCGGGGTCTGCTGGACGAACTGTTCAAGCCTTATCAGCAGAGCGGCGCAGCCCGGATCGCCGTAACCGGCAACGACGTGCGGATCGACGACCGGTCCGCGACGCCGCTGGCTTTGCTGTTCCACGAGCTGGCGACGAACGCGACGAAATATGGCGCGTTGTCCAGGGATAGCGGTCAAATTACCGTGGACATCGTTTCGCCTGACGAGCGGATTTGCCTGATCTGGAGCGAGACTGGTGGCCCGACCATCGAGGTCGCGCCTGAATCGAGCGGATTCGGATCACAGCTGATCGAGATGAGTGCGGTCCGGCAGTTGGGCGGAACGGTCGAACGGGACTGGAAGGCGAACGGGCTGGTCGTCACCGCCTGCATACCGGCGAAAGCGTTCAGCCGGTAAACGTGCGCGATCTTCGGTGCGGAGTGTCCGGTGTCAGCCGGTGATCGCGTCGTCGATCAGCACGAGATCGTCATTCGCCGGATGACCCCCGCCAGCGCTGGCGAGTGCTGCAGCGGCAAGGATCGCGGCCTCGCTGAACGGCTTGCGGACATAACCGAGCGCGTTGCTCGCCTCGCCGATTTGCGCGGGATTTGCGGTGACGAATACCACCTTCAATCCGTATTCCTGCGACAGCGTCTGCGCGAGCGCGGGACCGGTCGGTCCGTCTCGAAGATTTATGTCCACCAGTGCGAAACTGCACTCCCCGGCTTCCTGCAAGGCGGTGGAACGATCGGCGGCAATCGCCTTCACCTTGTACCCGGCGTCGGTCAGGATACGCTCCAGATCGAGCGCGACGAAAATCTCGTCTTCGACAATCAAGGCAGTGGCGGTCATTGAATTTCCAAGAGCGATGAGCCGTTAAAAACCGCCGATCAGCCGTTAGGTTCCTTGATCGCGATCAATTCCGAAGCAGGAATACCGCATGTTCGGCGCGGAAATTGGCGGCGGCCGAACTCGTTCGACGGTCGCCGGAAAGGAACCAGGCGCCTTCGACCTCAATTCCGCGGTCCGCCACGAACGCGCGGAAATCGTCCACGGTAACGTGGTGGATGTTGGGTGTATCGTACCAGCGTTCGGGCAACAGCCGCGTCACGGGCATGCGACCGCCCCACAGGAGCGATGCGCGGACGCGCCAGTGGGCAAAGTTCGGAAAGGACACGAAGGCGCGGCGACCGATGCGGAGCAGATGATCGAACACGACATCGGGGCGGCGCGCGGTCTGCAGCGTCTGGCTGAGGATCGCATAGTCGAAGCTGGCGTCGGGATAGGCCGCCAGATCGGTGTCGGCATCGCCCTGTATTACCGACAGGCCGCGCGAGACGGCGGCGGCGACGTTATCGGCCGCAATCTCCAGACCGCGCGCATCGACGCCTTTAGTGTCGCGCAGGGCGGCCATCAATGCGCCGTCACCGCAGCCGACGTCCAGCACGCGCGAACCGGCGGCAACCGTGTCGGCAATGATCGCGAGGTCGGGCCGGAGCATCACGCTGGCCCCCACATCGCGAACGCCTGTTCCACGTGTAACAATGCTTTAGCGCGGGATAAGATTATGTCGCTCATGTGCGGGCCTTCAGGAAGCCGTCGACGACCCGGTTGAGTTCGGGCGATTCGAGCAGGAAGGCGTCGTGACCGAACGGGCTGGACAGTTCGACGAAACTGACCGGCGCGCCGGCTGCGTTGAGGGCGTGAACGATCGCGCGGGATTCTGCGGTCGGATACAACCAGTCGGTATCGAAGCTGACGAGACAGAAGCGCGCCTTGCTCGTCCGGAACGCGCGCGCGAGTTGGCCGCCATGTTCCTCCGCGAGATCGAAATAATCCATCGCGCGGGTGATGTAGAGATAGCTGT
Source organism: Sphingomonas aliaeris (assembly GCF_016743815.1). Classification (NCBI taxonomy): domain Bacteria; kingdom Pseudomonadati; phylum Pseudomonadota; class Alphaproteobacteria; order Sphingomonadales; family Sphingomonadaceae; genus Sphingomonas; species Sphingomonas aliaeris. The sequence goes on from NZ_CP061035.1 coordinate 3,721,396, forward strand.
TGGCGTCGAAGCGATCGACGAAGGCGATGCCCTGGTGCCGCAAATAGCTTTCGATCTGGAAGTCCGCGTCGAACCCGAACGTCTTCGTCTCGCGCGCCTGGAGTTTCCGTCCGAACTTCTCGGTCAGGCCGGCTTCCGACAGATAGGTGATGTGTGCCGCCATACGCGCGACGGCGAGACCGGCGGCGGGTGGATCGGTGGCCTCTCCGCCGATGCCGTAATAGTCGCCGCCACGCCATTTTGGGTCAGCCATCACCGCCTGACGGCCAACCTCGTGAAACGCGATGTTCTGCGCGGTATGGCGCGCGGTCGAGGCGATGACGACGATGGCGCGGACGCGATCGGGGAAGGTCGCAGGCCAGCTGAGCGCCTGCATCCCGCCCATTGACCCGCCGACGACGGACTTCAATATGCCGACACCCAGATGATCGAGCAGCATCGCCTGTGTGCGGACCATATCGCGGATCGTGATGACCGGAAACGCCATGCCCCAGGGGCGGCCGGTCGCCGGGTTGACGCTGGCCGGGCCGGACGAGCCCATGCAGCTGCCAAGCACGTTCGCGCAGACGATGAAATCGCGCGCCGGATCGATCGGCTTGCCGGGACCGACCATCCGCGTCCACCAGCCGGGCTTTCCCGTGACGGGGTGGTTGCTCGCGACATGCTGGTCTCCGGTGAGCGCGTGGCAAATCAGGATCGCATTGCCGCCGTCCGGGTCCAGCGTACCGTAGGTTTCGTATGCGATATCGACAGGGGACAGCAGCACGCCGCCGTCCAGCCTGAGCGGTCCCGGCAGGGTGACGGAGCGGGCGAGCCCGTAGCGCTGATCGGTCGAAGTCACGCATCGGGCGCTACGGCCCACGGCGTCGCCTTGTCAATTTGTACAGGCCCGCTATGCCGCCAGCGCATGAGCGCACCCGAAACCAAATCCTCGGCCAAACCCGTGGCCAACCCCTGGATCCTGGCGATCGCCCCGTATATTCCGGGCCGGTCGACCACCGATGATGGCCGCAAGGTCATCAAGCTTTCATCAAACGAGAATCCGCTCGGCACCAGCCCGGCGGCGCGTGCGGCGTTCGCCGGGGCAGCGAACCAGCTGGAACGCTATCCCGACGCCAGCGCGACCGAGTTGCGCGACGTTCTGGCCGCGAAGCACGGTCTGGACCCGGCGCGGATCATCTATGGTAACGGATCGGACGAGGTGCTGCATCTGGTCGCCGGCGCGTTCGCCGGGCCGGGCGACGAGATCATCCATGTCCGCTACGGCTTCGCGGTGTACGAGATCGCCACCCGCCGCGTCGGCGCGACTCCGGTGATCGCGCCGGACCGCGACTATGCGACCGATGTCGACGCGATCCTGGCCTGCGTCACTGATCGCACCAAGCTGGTCTATGTCGCCAATCCGAACAACCCGACCGGCACCTATTCGGCCCGCGACGAGATCGCGCGGCTGCACGCTGGCCTGCGCCCCGACATCCTGCTGGTGCTGGACCATGCCTATGCCGAATATATCGATGGCGATGCCGAGGATGGCGGGATGGCTCTGGCCGAGAGCGCGTCCAACGTGCTGGTGACGCGGACCTTTTCCAAGATGTACGGGCTGGCGGCGGAGCGGATCGGCTGGGGATATGGATCCGCGGAGATCATCGACGCGATGCACCGCATCCGCCTGCCCTTCTCGATCACGATCGCAGGCACGGCGGCGGCGGTCGCGGCGGTCGCGGATACGGAATTCGTCGACAATACGCGGGGGCACAATGCGGAGTGGCGCCGCTGGTTCAGCGACGAGATCGGCAAGCTGGGCAATGCGGGCCTGCGCGCGGTGCCGAGCCAGGCGAACTTCGTGCTGGTGCTGTTCGAGGGCAAGCTGACCGCAGAGGTCGCGTATAAGGGCCTGATGGATGCGGGCTATATCGTCCGCTGGCTGCCCGGTCAGGGCCTGCCCGACGGGCTGCGCATCACGATCGGCACGGCGGACGAGACACAGGGCGTGCTGGGCGCGCTGCGCGATCTGGTCGAAACCGCCGGCTGATGCTGCCGTTTTCGCGCGTCACGATCATCGGGCTGGGGCTGATCGGATCGTCGATCGCGCGCGCGGTGCGGCTGGCGATGCCGACCGTGCGGCTGACGGGATACGATGCCGACCCGCAGGTGCGCGAGACCGTGGACCGGTTGCAATTGTGCGACGACGTGGCGGATTCGAGCGGCGCGGCGGTGATCGACGCGGATCTGGTGATCCTGTGCGTGCCGGTCGGCGCGATGGGCGCGGCGGCGGCAGAGTTCGCGCAGGACCTGCCCGCCGATGCGATCGTCAGCGATGTCGGATCGTCCAAGGCGGAGGTCGCGCGCGTGCTGGGCGAGGCGTTGCCCGGCGCGATCGTCATCCCCGCACACCCGGTGGCGGGCACGGAGCGCAGCGGGCCGGATGCGGGGTTCGCGTCGCTGTTCCACAAACGCTGGTGCATCATCACCCCGCCCGAGGGCGCGAACCCGGCCGCGGTCGAGCGCGTGGCGGAATTCTGGCGCCGGCTGGGCGCGGACATCGAGATGATGGCGCCCGAACATCATGATCGCGTGCTGGCGGTGACGAGCCACCTGCCGCATCTGATCGCCTATACGATCGTCGGCACCGCATCGGATCTGGAGGAAGTGACCCAGTCCGAGGTGATCAAATATTCCGCCGGCGGTTTTCGCGATTTCACGCGGATCGCGGCGTCGGACCCGACGATGTGGCGCGACGTGTTCCTGACCAACAAGGATGCAGTGCTGGATATGCTGCAACGCTTTTCCGAGGATTTGACCGCGCTGCAACGCGCGATTCGGCTGGGCAAGGGCGACGATTTGTTCGAGCATTTCACCCGTACGCGCGACATACGGCGCGGGATCATCGAACAGGGGCAGGACGATCCTGCGCCCGATTTCGGGCGGACGCACGACTGAGGGTTTTGGAAGGGGGCGGTGGGGACTTCTTGCCGGCCTTGTTAGGTGGGCGTCGGTGGCCGCTTCTTGCTCCCCTCCCTGGAAGGGAGGGGTTGGGGGTGGGTGTTGTCCGGGCGTACCGTTGCCGCTTGTATTTGGGTTGCCGTATCGCGCGCATCGACCCACCCCCGGCCCCTCCCTTTCAGGGAGGGGAGCAGTTAAGGACGCCACCCTTCAGGGCGGAGCAGTAACGGCACCCCCTCCCCCTCAAGGCACGTCGAATCAACCCTTCGCCACATCCATCGCGTTGATCGCGGCATGGACGCGGGCTTCGGCTTCCTCGCGGGGCAGGCCTGCGGGAATGACGTCACCGAAGCGGAACGTCACGATGCCCGCCTTTTTCGGGCCGTGACGAGGCCAGACTATTCCGGAATCGATCGCGATCGGCACGACGGGAATCTTGAGCATCTGATATAGGCCGGCGAACCCGGCGCGCAGCGGGGGGTGTTCGCCGGGGGGGGACGCGTGTGCCCTCTGGAAAGATCAGGATCGAGCGTCCCTCGGCGAGCGCGGTCTTCGCTTCCTTGACCATGCGGCGCAATGCCCCGGCCGATGCCTCGCGATCGACGACGATGCAGCCGTAGATGCGCGCGGCCCAGCCCCAGACCGGGATGCTGGCCAGTTCCTGCTTCATCACGATCGCCGGGGTATTGAGCATCCGGCCGAGTTCCAGCGTCTCATACATCGCCTGATGCTTGGCGGCATAGATGACCGGGCCGCCGGGAAATTTCGTGCCCTCGATGTTCTGATGGATGCCGAGGAACGTCCGCGTCGCCCAATGGTGGAAGGCGGTCCAGATGTGCGTGTTGACGATGATCGCGTTTCGGCCGAACAGCGCGCTGATCGGCGTGGCGAGAACGATCGGGACGGAGATCGTGTAGAATACGATCTTGAACAGCAGGTTGCGCAGGGCGATCATCGTCCGATTCCAGTCCATAAGGCGATCTGCCGCAGCAGGAATTTGTTATATTCGGCGACCAGGGTGGCGAAGCGCGGATGGCTGGGGACGCCGTCGCCGACCACTTCGACATCGTTGCCGAGCGCGTAGGCGAGTTCCAGCCGCGCGCGCGCCATGTGCCAGTCCGACGTGACCAGCCGCACCGTCCGGTAGCGATGATCGCGCACCCAGCGTGCGGTTTCGGTCGCGTTGGATTTGGTATCGACCGCCTCCTGACCCAGATCGATGCAGCAATCGAAGATCTGGTCGGACACCTTGTATTCCGCGGCGAGTTCGCTTGCCTCCACCTCCGGCGCGACCCCGGTGATCAGCATGCGTTTGGCGGCGCGCGCCTGAAGCAGTTCCAAACCGCGCTGGATCCGGCCTGGGCCGCCGGTGGGGACGACGATCGCATCGGTCACCACGTCGTTCAGCGGCCTTGACAATACGAGCATGAACACGGCGAACCCGAGCAGCCATAGCATCAGCATGAGGGACAGTAGCCGCCGGATCATACCGGCCGGCCGTGGCGAGCGGCGCTCACAGGATCTTGCTCAACGCCGCCGTCACCGCGATGCGCGCGGCCAGCGTGGCGAGCAGCGCGAACAGCACGGGCAGCGACAGGAGCAGCGCCCAGTCGCGTGGCGACAGGATCACCCCGGACAGCAGATCGGACCCGATCGCGCCCAATTGCATTCCAACCAGACCGATCAGCGCACAGGCGACGGCGGTGCCGATCACGCCGCCGACCAGCGTATCCAGCGCGATGCGACGCTGGAACAGGCGCGACACCTGGATATCGGTCGATCCCAGCATGTGAAGCACCTGGATCGTGTCACGGTGCGTATCCAGCCCCGAGCGCGCCGCGAGGATAACCACCGCCGCGGTCGCCGCCGCCATCAGCAGCACGATCGCGCCGGCCAGGCTGGTGATCATCCCCATGAAGGTGCGGACGGGTGCCATCCAGCTTTCCTGACGGTCGATCCGCGCTGCAGGAGCAACCGCGAGGACCGCGGCGGTGGCGCGTGCGATCGACGCGCTCGATGCGGGCGTAAGATCGACGTCGATCATTGCCGGGATCGGAAGATCGGGATCGGCTGCGTCACTGCCCAGCCACGGCCGGAGCAGATCGGTGAGTTCGGCACGATCGACCATCACTGCCCGCTTGACGTCAGGCAGTCCGCGCAGCACCCGGAGTGCCGCCGCCGCCTGGGCCTCGCGCACCGATCCTACCGGCGCGACGACCTGTACGGTCAGGCGCCCGGCGAGTTGCCGGTCGAGCGATGCCGCCGCGGATCGCGTGCCCAGCCCGAGCGCACCGGCGAGCACCGTGAGAAACAGCATGATCGCCATGATCCACGTCATCGCACGCGTGCCGCGACTTTCGTCGAGCAGGCGGCGGTCGGCGGCGGACGGGATGAGCTTAACCGGCATTAGTCCGCCTGCGCGGGCGGGAAGCGGAGCGATCCCGTTGGGTCGAGCAGGCGGCCGCCATCCAGACGCATCATGTGCGCGCCCGGGATGCGCCCGAGCAGATGGAAATCATGCGTCGCGACGACGACGGTCGTCCCCAGCCGGTTGAGCGAGTGGAACAGGTGCAGCAGGCGTTCGGCCATGTCCGGATCGACGTTGCCGGTCGGTTCGTCCGCGACGAGGATTTCCGGCCGGCTGATCACGGCGCGTGCGATCGCGACGCGTTGCTGTTCACCGCCCGACAAGGTCGGCGGCTTCGCATTGGCACGGTCGTTCAGCCCGACCCAGGCGAGCATCTCGCGCACCGGCTCGGCAATATCGCTTTCCGGCACGCCCGACACGCGCAACGGCAGCGCGATGTTGTCGAAAGCGGACAGGTGGGGGACGAGCCGGAAGTCCTGGAACACGACGCCGATGCGCCGACGGAAACCCGGCAGGCGTTTGCGCGGCAGCGTGACGGCATCCTCGCCGAACAGCCGGATCAGACCGCGCGTCGGGCGCTGCGCTAGATACAACAGCTTGAGCAGCGACGTCTTGCCCGCGCCGCTTGACCCCGTGAGGAAATAGAAAGCGCCGCTCGCCAGGGTGAACGAGACATCGGACAGCGTTTCCTGCCCGGTGCCATACCGCAGCCCAACATTCTCGAACTGCGCGATATTGGCCATTACCGGCGAGTGCCTGCTTCGTTACCTGATGTATGCCCCGGGTCAGCCTTCGCACGTTCCCTGCCCGCGCGGCAAGCGCGGGGTAGTAGGGGCCCTGCCCGCGCGGCAAGCGCGGGGTGTGGTGCAGGAACGAGACGTATCGAGCGCTCTTGCCAGTTGCCGCCATCGCGTGTTTAGTTTTGCCGCCCCATACTCCTGGGTGCAGAGCGCGAAGAGCCTTGATGATCCTCGAATGCACAGAATGCGGGACCCGCTACACCGTCCCCGATACCGCGATCGGCGCCGAAGGCCGCACCGTGCGCTGTGCCAATTGCCGACACAGCTGGTTCCAGGCGCCGGCGTCCGGACCAGCCGAACCAGCCGATCTGGTTGAACGGGCGCAGGCCGACGCGGCCACGCCCCCGCTTGTCGAGCCGGCCGCCCCGCCTGCTCCGGTGGCGCAACCGGACGTGACCGAGCAGATGCGAGAGGCATCGCCCCCGCCCCCGGCGCGCGACGTCTATCCCCCGGCGAGCGAAACGGATGACTACGATCCCTTCGCGCACCAAGCGCCGTTCCAGCCGCGGCGCAACCGGACGAAGCAGTGGACGATCATCGCCTTCGTGGTCGGCTTCCTGCTGCTCGCCGGGCTGATCGCGCTCGTCTTTACCGGCGATACCGGGATCGCGCAGCGGCTCGGCCTGCCGATCGCGCCGCAGGAAACGCCGTTGCGGCTGATCGACAATCCGATCGAACGGCGCGAATTGAGCAATGGCAGCGAGATGTTCGCGGTTAGCGGCAAGGTGACCAACCCGACCGACACGCACCAGAGCGTCCCCGACATCCGCGCCGAGCTGCGCGATGCCCAAGGCCGGTTGGTTTACAGCTGGACGATCCGGCCGGAAGTCACCGCATTGCCGCCGCGTGGTTCGGTCGATTTCAACAGCGCCAAGCTGGACGTGCCGGTCAATTCGGAAAAGCTGGTGCTGAGCTTCTCGGGCGGCTCCCCGCAATAATCGCGCCGGCGGCGCGTGCCGCGTCGCCAGACCCGCGCACGGTACGCTTGCCAATGGCTCAAGCGCTTGCTAGGGGCGCTCGCCTACCAGCTGCCGGGTCCGCCCGGCGAGTGTTACGTGCGGCCGTGGCGGAATTGGTAGACGCGCAACGTTGAGGTCGTTGTGGGCGAAAGCCCGTGGAAGTTCGAGTCTTCTCGGCCGCACCACTTTTTTAAATCCCCCGATACGAAGAGCTAACGGGGCAAGGTTCCCGAACCAGCGCTTTGCCGCCGATTCGGCCGTTTGACTTGTTGGATTGTGTTCCTCAAATGTTCTCACCGCAACGACCGCGGGGGGCAAGATGAACCTATCGGACACTGAACGGCGGCAAGGCTTTTCCACATGGCTGCGTACTGGCCGACTGCCGTCCGTGCGCAATGCGGACGGACACGAACTCAAATTCAATCCCTGGCATGACACCGAAGACGGCCGGTTCACATTCGTCGGGTCAGGGCGTCGATATGGTAATGCCGGCGGTACGATGACGGTCGCCCGCGCGCGCAACATACCACGTAATGTTGAGAACTCTGGCGCCACCCGCAAGCCTCGCGGGGGAAGCAGTGCGCTGGCGAATGCGTCGCCCACCCGGCCACGAACAGTCGTCAGTCCCAAGTTGAACGATCAAGCCGCGATCAGAAATCGCACTCGGACAAATACTCTGAGCTTGAATGATACGAAGAATCCAGTCGTCGAAGGGGTCATCGGCTTTGGTGAAGAGATATATTCTACCGGCAAAGGCGCCGTATCCGGGCTATATTCTGCACTGACGACAAATCCTGTGACCACTGCCCGTAACCTGGGCGACAGATTAGCACATGCTGTGGACGATGCCTTGGTGGCGGAGGATACGCCCGCCAGCGTCCAAATATCGCGCGCGGCCAAAATCGCCCGTGAGGCTTCGGCACGCGATATTGGCCGGGCCGCCGGATCGGTCGTTGGCAACGTGGCCCTGGCGGCCGCTCCGATTCCCGCCCTTTCAAGGATTTCCGTTGCGCGGGCGATACGGAAGGCGCGGCCTAGGACAACCTACCTGCCACCGGAGATCGGTTGGGCGAACGAAAATCTGAAGAGCAGGGAACTCTGGAAAATATATAACGATTCTGCGACCGGCGCACGGCCCGGTAAGGCCCCCACACTGATGCGAACCTTGCCGGATGGCTCAAAACGGCCCGTGAAGTTCGACGGTATCGATGGCGATTACCTAATCGACCGCAAATGGACCGTAGTGAACCGCCCAAGAGCGAGGGCACAGGTTTTGCGTCAATCCCAAGCTTTAGCGCAAAATCGACAGATCGGCCTTTGGGAGGTGCCTACTGCCCTTCAAAAAGAGAAAGCCTTGAAGCTACTTAAAGAGATGAACGTGAAAAACATCAAAGTGAGGATTGTCAAACCATGATAGCTGTTCAAGTCGCGCGGATTATCGCTGTATTTGTCGTATTTTGTAGCGTTACGGATGATGAATTGCTCGATCCGGACGAATCCTGCGAGATCATGGAATATCTCGGACATCTTCTTTTGTTATTGGACAAACCTTTCCTCCGGGAGCTGATCGATGCGTTTTCAATCGTTGCTTCGGAATATACTGGTGAGTCGCATGATATCGTTCGTAATATACCGCTCGATTTTTATCTTGAGGAGGAGCTGGCGGCGGACGATCCCGTGAGGCTGGCTGAACTGGAGGCGATACGTGATGCGACGCCGCTCTAGTTAAACCGGCATCCACGCTGCACCCCGGCTCACGCTGATCCCAAACGAACGATCGGAGAAACGTCGTGCAAACGGATGGGTCGGATGCCTTGCTCAACGAAATCGGGCAATTGCTGGCGCAGGACCGGGACTATCCCGGCGTCGATACCTTGCTCTATGCCGAAGTCGGGCATGACTATATCGGCGAATCGATCTTCAAGATTCTCGGCAACCAGTTCCTGTACCGCGACCCGCTGAACCGGCGGCTTCCTTATGCGCTGCTCGAATTGTGGGAAGCGCAGGAGGGTGACGACCGGTGGTCCGAACTGGAATATGTGCTGCGGGACGGGCGATTCGATGTGAACTATTTCTACCCCGACGAGATCGACCCCGAGGAGGATCTGGCGGACCGGCGCGCGCGATCGGTGCGGCGGCACTTTGGCGACAAGCCGATCGTCTATCCGCCGTGGGATCCCGATGCGTTTCCGGTCTACGATCTGTAGGTGCGAAGTCGCGGTGGGCGCACCGACCATAACATCCGCGTACGCAACGATATTCGGGCTGGTGGATCGACTGTAAAGGAGTAGCGTTGAACGATCGACGCAGGGGCCAAACCCTGCGCGACTGAAAGCCGCCCTTGTCCCCAGACCATTCCGCCGACCCCAATCATACAGCCCCCTGTATCAACGCGATCGGTACGGCCGTTCCCGGCCATGACATCCACCACGCCTTTATCGGCTGGGCACGCGCGCGGCTGGACGACGCCCGGTCGGCGAAGCTGTTCGACCGGATGGCGGCGCGATCGGGGATCGGCCATCGCTGGTCCGTACTGCCGGTGGGCGAAGATGGCGGGTCGCCGGTGGACGCCGGGGGATTTTACGCCGATGCGATCCTGCCCGGTACGGCCGAGCGGATGCAACTGTACGCGCAGGCCGCCCCGGATCTGGCGATCGCCGCGATAGAGGCGTTGCGGGCGAAGGTGTCGCTGGACGATATCACCCATCTGGTCGTCGCGAGCTGCACCGGCTTCGTCGCGCCGGGCGTGGACCAGATCGTCGCGCGGCGGATCGGCCTCGCGCCATCTGTCGAGCGGCTGCTGGTTGGGTTCATGGGCTGTTACGCCGCGGTCGCGGCGCTCCGCAGCGCGCGGCATATCGTCCGCTCCGATCCCGCCGCGCGCGTGCTGGTCGTATGCGTTGAACTGTCCACGCTGCACCTGCAGGATACGCCGGAGATCGAGCCGCTGCTGGCGATGCTGCAGTTCGGCGACGGCGCGGCGGCGGCTCTGGTCACGGCGGAGCCGCTGGGCTTTTCGATCGGCCAGCCATTTGCGACCACTTTGCCCGAATCCGACGCGTTGATCCGCTGGGACATCACCGATCGTGGGTTCGCGATGCATCTGTCGGGCGAAGTTCCGTCGAGGATCGCGGCCGGATTGGCCGACCCGGATTTCGCACATGCAGCGACCGGTGGTCGCTTGCCGGAGGAAATTGACGGCTGGGCGGTGCATGCCGGGGGCCGCTCTATCCTGGATGCGGTGGAAACCAGCCTTTGCCTGTCGCCCGACGCCTTGGCCGCATCGCGCGCGGTGCTGGCGGAGAATGGCAACATGTCGTCCGCGACGTTGATGTTCGCGCTCGCGCGGATGCTCGACGGGCCGCCGATCCGTGACGGCGTTGCGTTGGCGTTCGGACCGGGTCTTGCCGCCGAGGGGTTCGGCTTTCGCAGCGCGGCGGGCGCGGCGGCGTGAGCCTGAAACACCGCGCCATCGCCGAGGAGCTGATGGACGCCGACGATCTGGACGCGGAGACCTATGCCGCGGTCGTCGGCGATCTTGCGCGGGTCAATGCGGTTACGATGGCCGGGCGACCGACGATCGATTTCCTGCGGCGTGGAACGGCCGGATTGCCGCGGTTCAGCCTGCTCGACGTGGGTTTCGGCGATGGCGACATGCTGCGACGGATCGCGCGCTGGGCAGGCCGGCAGGGGATCGAGGCCCATCTGGTCGGCGTCGATCTGAACCCGCGTAGCGAATTAGCGGCGCGCGCCCATACGCCACCGGATCAGCCGATCCGGTGGGTGACGGGGGATTATGCGGACCAGGACGAACCGTTCGACTTCATCATCAGCAGTCTGGTCGCGCATCACATGACGCATACGCAACTGATCGCATTCCTGCGGTTCATGGAAGCGCGCGCAGTAAGGGGCTGGCTGGTCAACGATCTGCATCGTCACGGCTTTGCGCATGCGGGCTATCCGCTGCTCGCGCGCGTGTTCGGGTGGCACCGGATCGTGCGGCTGGACGGCACACTGTCGATCGCCCGTTCCTATCGACCCGAAGAATGGCCCCCATTGCTGGCCGAAGCCGGTATTTCCGACGCGCAGATAATGCGCCGATTCCCGTTCCGGTTGTGCGTCGAACGCCTGCGCTGATCCTGGGCGGAGGCCCGGCGGGCGCGAGCGCGGCGATCCGCCTGGCGCAGGCGGGGCGGCCGCATCTGCTGATCGAGCGGACGCGCGAGACGGGTGATGCGCTGTGTGGTGGTTTCCTGAGCTGGCGGACGCTGGAATCGCTGGCGACGATCGGCGTGGACACGGACGCACTCGGCCCCGCGCGGGTCACCGACGTGCGGCTGTTCAGCGGGAACGGCGTGGCGGAGGCGCGATTGCCCCGTCCGGCGCATGGCGTGTCGCGCCATCACCTCGACACGCTGTTGCTCGCCCGTGCGGCAGCGGCAGGATCGGCGATCGAGCGCGGGGTGACGGTGAAGGAGACGACCAGTCGCGCGGCGCGACTTCATGACGGCACGATGCTGGAGACGGACGCGCTGTTCCTGGCGAGCGGCAAGCATGACGTACGCGGCCTGGCCCGCCCGGAGGACGCGCGCGGGGCCGATCCGACTTTGGGTCTGCGCGTGCGTCTGGGTCCGTCACCCGGACTTGCCCGGTTGATCGGAGGGTCTATCGAGCTTCACCTGTTCGACCGGGGCTATGCCGGTATCGTGATGCAGGAGGATGGCACCGCCAACCTTTGCATGGCGGTGCATCGATCGCGACTGAGCGATGCGGGCGACCCGGAGAAACTCATGCTCGCCCTCGCGATCGAAAGCCCGCGGCTGGCCGAGCGGATGTCGTATCGCGCGGGGGGTGCGATCGATGCGGTGGCGAACGTCCCCTATGGCTGGCGCGTGCGACACGGCGAGGCGGGTCTTTTCCGGCTGGGCGATCAGGCTGGCGTCATCCCGTCGCTGGCGGGCGAAGGCATGGGGATCGCAATCGCCAGCGGCATCCGTGCCGCCAACGCCTACGTCGCGCATGGCCCGGGCGTCGCGGTTGCGTTTCAGGAACGGCTGGCGCGCGATCTGGCACGGCCGATCGGGCTGGCCGGCGTGATCCGCGCTGCGGCCGAACGTCCGGGCATCGCCCGGGCGGCATTGCCGCTGGCACGAAACGTCCCGGCGCTGATCGAGATTATCGCCCGCGCGACGCGCATCGGCCATGATCGCGGCTGAACGATGCGGCGGGCAATGCGGCCGGCAAGGGGCTTTTTCGGCAGATCATGGACCGTTTCACCCTGTCCGAGACCGAATGGCGCAAGCGACTGAGCCCGGACCAATATGGTGTGTTGCGCGAGGGGGCGAACGAGGCGCCCTTTACCGGACGATACGACAATAACCGGTCCGATGGCCTGTACCGCTGCGCCGGATGCGCGACGCCGCTGTTCGATAGCGCGGACAAGTTCGAGACGGAATTCGGATATGCCTGCTTCACCCAGCCGATCGGCGCGGATCGGGTCGGCGCGCACGGCGATGCGGGCAGCGGAGCGAAGCGGATCGAGGCGCGCTGTACGCGCTGCGACGGGCATCTCGGGCATGTGTTCGACGACGGCCCGCCGCCAACCGGCCTTCGATACGCGATCAACTCGCTGAGCCTGGATTTCCGGGCCCGCGGCACGGAGGACTAGGGGCCGATAGGCATGCCGTTGCGGTATCGTTGCGGTGTAGTTTCTGGCGCTTGTTCAGCCTGCGTATAACGCCTATCCGTATCCGCGCTTCACATGGCCCGCGCACCCTCCCCCAAATCCCGTTCCAAGACCCGGTCGCCGTGGCGTCGTCGCATCGTGCGCACGATCCAGGTGTTGTTCGGGCTGGGGGTGCTCGCGCTGATCGGGCTGGTCATCGCCGTCTATGTCGCGCGGTCGCAACTGCCGAGCTTCGATGAACTGAAATCGTCGCCCAACGGCCAGATGATCCGCGTCCACGCTGCCGACGGTACGGTGATCGTGTCGCTCGGGCCAAGCTATGGCGAATGGCTGTCTTACGATCAGATTCCGGACGTGATGCGCGATGCGATGGTGTCGGTCGAGGATCGGCGGTTCCGGTCGCATCCCGGCGTGGATCCGATCGGTCTCGCCCGGTCGGCCAAGCTTGCCTATCAGCATCGCGGCACCGGTCGCCGCCTGCAGGGGGCATCGACGATCACGCAGCAGGTCGCGCGCACGATATTCCTGTCGAACAAATACGATGTCAGCCGCAAGGCGCGCGAGGCGATCCTTGCGCTGGCGATGGAGCGGAAATTCTCCAAGGACCAGATCCTCGAACTGTATCTGAACAAGGTCTATTTCGGCGGCGGCGCGTACGGCATCGATGCCGCATCGCGCAAATTCTTCGGCCACGGCGCCGAGACGCTGAACCTGAACGAGGCCGCCGTCATCGCCGGTCTGGTCAAGGCACCGTCACGGTATTCTCCCACCGCCGATGCCGAGGCGGCGATCGGTCGCGCCGGCGTGGTCATCCAGTTGATGCGCGAGACGGGCACCATCACCGCCGCACAGGCCGCCGCCGCCGACCCGAAGAGCGTGACGCTGGCGCCCGAGCCGAAGCAGAACAGCGTGCGCTACTTCACCGATTGGGCGCTGCCGCAGCTGGAAGTGCTGATCGACGAGACGACGCGCCCGCTGGAAGTGTGGACCACGCTGGACCTGGACATGCAGCGCGCCGCCGATGCGGCGATCCGCAACAATGCGCCGAAGAACGCGCAGGGCGCCCTGGTGTCGATCGACCGCGACGGCGCGGTGCGCGCGATGGTCGGCGGAACCGATTATGTCAGCTCGATCTACAACCGCGCGACGCAGGCCGTTCGCCAGCCGGGATCGGCGTGGAAGCTGTTTGTCTACCTCGCCGCGCTGGAGGCAGGGCACAAGGTCGAGGACAAGGTGGTCGACGAACCGGTGGCGATCAACGGCTGGAGCCCGCGCAACTCGTCGGGCGCGAACCGTGGCGAGATGACGTTGCGCACTGCCTTCGCCTATTCGGTCAACACCGTCGCGGCGAAGCTGGGCCAGGAGGTCGGGTTCGGCACGGTCGCTGACATGGCGCGCCGTTTCGGGATCACGACGCCGATCGATACGCATCCGGCGATGGTGCTCGGCACCAGCGACGTACGGCTGATCGACATGACCCGCGCCTTTGCCAGCGTGGCCAACAAAGGCGTCGCGGTGACCCCGTACGGCATCACCAAGGTCACCGCGCAGGGCGAGACGATCTATCAGCAGAAGGTGGATACCAGCCAGGTGCTGGTCGCCCCCTATGTCGCGGCGCAGATGACCGACCTGTTGCAGACCGCGGTCAACACCGGGACGGGCAAGGCCGCGCAGATCGGCCGTCCGGTCGCGGGCAAGACCGGTACCACCAGCTCGAACAAGGACGGCTGGTTCGTCGGATTCTCGTCGGGACTAACCACCGGCGTGTGGATGGGCCGCGACGATGCGCGCGTCGTGCCTGGATTGCAGGGCGGCACCGCGCCCGCCCGCGCCTTCGCCGCGTTCATGACGCCCGCGGTCGCCAAGCGGCCGATCGAGGAATTCGATACTAAGGTGACCTTGCCCGAATGGCAGCTGGAGCCGGACGAGGAGAGCTATTTCGGCCAGGCCGACAATGGCCTGTTCGTCGATGCGGATGGCAATCCGGTCGACCCGGCGGCGCAACCGCAGCAGGAGGACGAACAGGTCGATGCGGACGGCAACCCCCTGCCCCCGCCCGCCGCGCGGCCGGCAAACCCTTCGACCACGACCACGACGACGACGTCACCCCAGACGGAAAAGCTCGACCAGCAGTGGATCGACCGAGTGCTGGACCGCAACCAGCCGTCGCGCCCCGCCCCGGCTCCGCGCGCACCGCCCGGGTCTCCCCCGCAGACCGGGCGCCCGACCGGCCGGCGGATCGCAGTCAGGATTCGCGTCCGAACCAGTGAAGCGCGGCGCCATTGGCCCTCAGCCAGGCGCGCGACTCCTCCGGATCGCCTTCGGTCAGCGCATCGGCGAGCGCGTGGAAGGCCGGGCCGTGGTTCATATGCACGCGGTGCGCGACCTCATGCGCGACGGTGGATCGGCGCACGAACGCCGGCGCCAGAATCAACCGCCAGCTGTAGCGGATCACGCCTGACGATGCGCAACTGCCCCAGCGCGAGCGCGGATCGCCGACCGACACCTTCGCCACAGTGACGTCGGCGCGCGCGGCGAATTCGGCGGTGTCGTCGGTCAGTATGCGAAGCGCCTCGCGTTTCAGCCACGCCTCGATCCGGCGGGACAAGCCGTCGATCGGCCCGCCGCAGGTCAGCGTGTCGCCGTTGCGCGCGATCCGGCGGGGCGCATCCTCCGCCCAGGCGATCGACAGCATGGCGTCGTCGACGGGCAGGATCGCGCCGGGCGCGAAGGGCCGCGCTTGCGGTAGTCGCGCGCGCTGGCGATCGATCCACACGCGCTGTTGCTCGGCCCAGCGCAACGCCGCCTTGATCGGCGTCCGTGTCGGCAATGTCAGGCGCACCCGACCGCTAGCCGGATCGACCGACAGCTTCGCCCGGCGCGACCGCGCGTTGCGAACGACTTCGATGTCGGCCGTTATGTTGGCCGTCACAGCCGCCGGTCGACGATGTGGTTCTCGAGTTCGCCCGCATCGACCTCCGACACGGTCCAGCCGCGCACGGATTCGCCCGCGCGGTGCACCGCTTCCCGGTCGCCGCAGACCAGATAGTGCCAGCGCGGCAAAGGCTCGCCCTCACGGCGCAGGCGATAGGCGCAGGTGCTGGGCAGCCAGTCGATATCGTGGACGTTGTCGCGCGTGAGCCGCACGCATTCGGACACGAAAGCGAAGCGATGCTTGTAGTTCGAACATTGCGCGCTGCGCCGGTCGAGCAGCTTGCACGCGACGTTGGTGGTGAGCAGTTCGCCTGTCTCGTCATCCTCCAGCTTGTGCAGGCAGCATTTGCCGCAGCCGTCGCACAAGGCCTCCCATTGCCCGCGATCGAGGTCCTCGAGCCGCTTGGTTTCCCAGAATGCGCCTTCGGTATCGCCGCTCAACGGACCCAGCGCTTCAGATCTGCGGCGACGGCATCGCCGCTCTTGTCGCTGGGCAACAATGCGATCGGCTTGCCTTCGGGACTCATCAAATAGGCGACGCGGCTGTGATCCATCATATAGCCGCCGTTCGACGTCACCTCGCCCTTCTTGAAGTACACGGCATAGGATTTGGCGGCGGCGGCAATCGCTTCGGGACTGCCGGTCAGGCCGATCGTGCGCGGATGGAAGGCGCCGACGAACTGTTTCAGCACCGCTGGCGTGTCTCGCTCGGGATCGACGCTGACGAAGACAGGCACGACCTTCGCTCCGAGCGCCGGATCCGATTTCTCGAACGTCCGCAGGCCGGCACCGATATTCTGCATGTCGACGGGGCATACATCCGGGCAGGACGTATAGCCGAAATACACGATGGCATATCGGCCGAGCAACGCCCGTTCGGTCACCTTCTGGCCATTCTGGTTGGTCAGCGCGAAGGGCCCACCGATCCGGGCACCTTCCAGCGGGGGGCTGGCGGCGGGCGCGGCGGGGCTGGAACAGGCGATGGGAAGACACGCGATCGATAGCGCGGCAACCAGACGGACGATCTCGTTCATGGCGTCGCCAGCCATGATCTGTTACGTGCGGCGGCGCAAGTTCGGGTCCGTAGAATCCACCGAATCCATAACTTTTTGATCCGTGTCCCTTCAATCCGCCGAGGTTCCCCTTCACGATGGTCGCCACATCCTTTCGCAGCGCCTTCGCCGCCGCTTTGCTCGCCGTTCCCCTTATCGCCGTGGCCGCGGCACCCGCCGCCGCGCAGCAGCAGTCCGAGGGGTATAAGTTTCTCGACGCGGTGAAGAACGAAAAGGGCAACGATGTCGAGCAGATGCTCAACAAGCCCGGCACGACCGTCATCAACACGCGGTCGATCACGACCGGCGAGACCGCGATGCACATCGTCGTGCAGAATGGCAGCGAAACCTATCTGTCGTTCCTGCTGGCAAAGGGTGCCAACCCCAATGTTCGCGACAATGCCGGCAATGCGCCGATCGTTATGGCTGCCAATCGCGGGCGGAACGACCTGGTCGAGCGTCTGATCGCGGGCAAGGCGAACGTCAATTTCAGCAATTCGAATGGCGAGACGGCGTTGATCGCCGCGGTCCGCCGCCGCGACCTGACGATGATCCAGACGTTGCTCGCAGCCGGGGCCGATCCGGACCAGGCCGATCTGCTGGCCGGTCAATCCGCCCGCGACTATGCCAAGCTGGACACCCGCTCCCCCGCCGTCGCCAAGGCGCTGGCGGATGCGCCCAAAGCCAAGCGCCGCGCGGTGTCTGGGCCGAAGCTTTAGGGCGATCCGGCTCCCCAGAACAGAATCACTAACCCCCCAACCCGTTCGTGCTGAGCCTGTTGAAGCGCCTGTCCTGCCTCGCCGTCCTTCGACAGCTCAGGACGAAGGTGGTCTGGGCCGCGGTAAGTCTCACGAATCGTCGGAACATCCAGCCGACCCACCGGCCACCCCCGTCACGGCCAGGCGAGCCCGTCCGCATCGGGATCGATCGTCCCGATCAGCCGCCGCCCCGCACGCCGGGCGAACGCCAACGTACATTTCTTCCGCGTCGCGGCCGACAATGGGTCGGTGTGCGCCTCGCGGACGATCGCCGCGTCATATCGGTCGGCGATGATGATTCCGGTGCGTTCCGGCAGGAAGGCGGCGCCATCCAGCGGCGATGCGTCGAACCCCGCGGGGATCGCCCAGTAATAGCGATCGCAATGCGCGAGATAATCGGTCCATTTCCCGTCGCCGAGCAGGTCGGCGCGCGAGACCTTGATCTCCACGATCACGATCTGCCCGCGCGCGTCGATCGCCATCAGATCGGCGCGACGCCCGCCGTCCAGCGGCACCTCTCCCATCGCGATGAGATCGTGCCGCAACAGCATTCGCGTCGTACCGCGGCAGACGTCGGCGGCGCATAATGGCGAGCCAGGGGCGTCGATACAGGAATCGGGCGGACGCTGGAGCATCCACCCGATCTAGAACATTACACGAACAGGTAAAGTCGAAACCGCCGGTTCAGCGGTAGAAGACGTGATTGCCGATCGCAGCGACCTTCTGCATCCGCCAGCTAGGCGCGACGCGGCGTGCGTGGAAATACAAGGCGTTGGGTGCGGGGCTCGCCCAATCGTCACCCATTGCGACCTGCGCGACTGCGACTGCGGTACGGTAATTGCTGTTGTTTGGGATGGACGGGATCTGGCCGCCACGAACGAAGGAGAATTGCCCGCGCTGCTTGATCACGCCGCAGATGGACGATCCGAACCGGCCGGACTTGGCGCGGTTGATGATCACTTCGGCGACGGCGAGCTGGCCCGACAGCGGTTCACCCTTGGATTCGAAATAGATCGCACCGGCCAGGCACGTCAGGTCCTCGTTCAAATCTGCGCTGGAATCCTGATCGGCCACTGCTTCGGAGAGGCTGTCATAGCCGTCATCCGCGTCGTTCTGAACGACGGCAGGCTGCGCGATGGGGGAAGAGGTCTGGGTCTGGGAAAGGGCGGGGGTGGAAAGCGTGTCGGCGGAGGGAATCTCGGCGACCGCGGGAACCGGATTCGGTTCACCTGCGTTTACAACATGCGTACCCTGAAAAGCGAAGCCGGGGGTGCTGGAGCCGATAAAGGCAATCCCGAGCGTCATCGCCGCAAGCGTTGCGGCGCGTTGAAAAAACGACATTCATACTTCAAACTATGCGGTTGGTGCGCGGATGCGATGCTTTCCCACCCTGAATGGGGTTCATCGTCCGGGCTTGCCCCCGACTGCGTAATCGACCCGGATCGCACCCGTTTCGACACAACGCTATTCACAATGCAATCCGACTGCATTGTGCGGCGCAACACGTCAATGATCGAGGATCGTTTCAGCGGCGAACCGTTCGACAAACGGGATGTCCAGTTCGATCACCCACAAATCTGGGTCGTTTCGGCGCCGACGCTGCCAATAGGCGGTCACTTCGGCCGAATCCCCCATATCTCGGGGTGTCCAACGTAGCAGGCCAACCGTGCCATCGGACGTGATTCCTCGTTCGAGCGCGCGCGGATTTGCGTTGTTTTCCAATGCGATGATCAAAATGGCGCCACCCTGCGGGTCACCCTTCGCCAGCATCATGCCCATTCCTCCGGCGTCGTTGACCCGCCGCAAGATGGCGCTGACCAGGACGCCGCTGGGCAATCGCCCGCTCACGGAAGCGCGCGGTATCCCGGTAAACCGGCGAGCGGGATACGCGATTTCATGAACGTTCCCGTTCCACGTGCGGCTTCCTCGCCATCGGAATCGATCAGCCGCGCTTCGCCAACGAACACTCGCCGCTGCCCGCTGATCCACCGGCCTTCCGCGATGACCGGCCCGGCTTTCAGCGGCTTGGTGAGAAACAGGTTAAATGACGTCGTGAGCAGGAAGCGATCGGTGACGAGGCTGTTCGCGGCGTAGAAGGCCGCATCGTCGAGCATCTTGAAATAGCTGGTGCCGTGCGCGGCGCCCGCCGCGTGGAAGTAGCGATCGTCGATCTGGAACCGGATTCGCGCGAGACCACGTTCGGCGATCTCAAGCGTCGAATCGAACAGACGGTTGATCGGCGCGGCGGCATAGAGCGATTCCAGAGCACGGAAATGCGCCTGCTCGCCTTCGATCGCGCCAGCGTCCGCCGCGTCAGGCGGCATCGCGCGCTTCGTCGTCGGTGAGCAGCGCGTAGATCGCGTCGCGCGATCCGGCGCCGCGCAGTTTTGCTACGAAAGTCCGGTCCCGCAATCGGCGCGAGACACGGGCCAGCGCCTTTAGATGTTCCGGCCCGGCATCGACCGGCGACAGCAATACGAAGACCAGATCGACCGGCAGATCGTCGATCGCCTGGAAATCGATACCGTGCGCCAGTCTGGCACACAGGCCGACCACCTTCGTCAATCCGGGCAGTTTGCCATGCGGAATCGCAACGCCGCCGCCGAAACCAGTCGAACCCAATTTCTCGCGCTTGATCAAGACGTCGCCGACCGCCTTGGCGTCGAGATCGTGCGCCGATGCGACGATGCCGGCCAGTTGCGGCAGCAATGTCTTCTTGCTCGCCGCAGTGACACCCTGAACCACGGTGTCCGGCAGCAGCAGATCGCTGAAATCGGTCATTCTTTGCAAATCCAGCCCCGAACCCGGTGGCGCCTGTAGCGCCGAACGGGTCCGGAGCATAGCGTGTTGGTGTCAGCCCGCGCGCTGCGGCTCGACCCATCCGATCGTCCCGTCGCCGCGGCGATAGACCATGTTGTACGCGCCCGACCCGCTATTCTTGAACAGCAGGGCGGTCGTGTTGCGCAGATCGAGCATCATCACTGCATCCGACACGCTGGATTCGGGAACGTCGACGCGCGTTTCGGCGATGATCAGCGGATGGTCCTCGACCTCGGCATCCTCGGGCGCAGCCTGGAACAGCGTGTAGCCGGCATTGTCGAAGGCCGATGCCTCCGCCGCTTCGCTCACTGCGCCGGCATTGCGATCCTTCAGGCGGCGCATGTAGCGACGCAGCTGCTTTTCGATATTGGTCGCCGCGCCATCGAAGGCGACATGCGCGTCGCGCCCGGTATTGCTGCCCTTCAGCACCAGGCCGTGCATGACATGGGCGACGATATCGCAGGTGAAGCCATTGTCG
Organism: Sphingomonas aliaeris; assembly: GCF_016743815.1. Lineage (NCBI taxonomy): Bacteria > Pseudomonadati > Pseudomonadota > Alphaproteobacteria > Sphingomonadales > Sphingomonadaceae > Sphingomonas > Sphingomonas aliaeris. Next base: position 3,742,194 of record NZ_CP061035.1, read on the forward strand.
TGCGGCCCCTTGCCGAACGTGACCTGTGCGGAAATTGCGCGCGCGAAATATTTGGCGGCGATGCCCTGGAGCCGATCATCGACATGGGTTTTCAGTGCGTCGCCCGTGGCGACCTGATGGCCCGATACCCGGATTTCCATAGCATTCTCCTTATTGGGGCCATCCAAGTTGGGCGCCCCGTGCAACGACGTCAACCGGACGCCTCGTTCCCCCCTTGAACCGTGCCCCAGATCGGATTGGTGAGTTTGGCGATAAAGGCCGCGTGCCGCGCAAGTTCCGCCTCCGATGCCGAAAAGACGCGGGCGGGCCGGGCCTGAACCGGTGCGGCATCGGGCTGGAAGCTCTGCTGAACCTCGATGATCTCGGTTACCAGCCCAAGCCCGATCTGCCGCCCGCCGGACAGTTCGACATAGACCTGGCTGAGCAATTGCGCGTCGAGCAAGGCGCCGTGGACGATGCGGTGGCTGCGGTCGATGCCATAACGGCTGCACAGCGCGTCCAGGCTATGCTTGGCACCGGGATGACGCGCGCGCGCCAGCACGATCGTGTCCACCATCCGCGCCAAGTCGATCGCGCCCCGGCCGCACCGCGTCAGCTCGCCGTTGAGGAATCCGAAATCGAACGAGGCGTTGTGCGCGACCAGCGGCGCGTCGCCCAGGAACTCAAGCAATGCCTCCACCTGCGCGTGGAACAACGGCTTGTCGGACAGGAAGACGTCGGACAGGCCGTGGATCCGCTGCGCCTCGGCCGGCATCGTGCGTTCGGGGTGGAAATAGGCGTGGAACGTCCGCCCCGTCTCGACTTTGTTGATCAGCTCGACACAGCCGATCTCGACCATCCGGTCGCCGTCCTTGAAGCTGAAGCCGGTAGTCTCGGTATCGAAAACGATCTCACGCATAACCGGAATATCGGCCTTATCCGCGGCTCACGCAAGCGATCACCGCATCCACCGCGCGGCGCGTTTCCTCCAGCGAACCGCCGGTCGCGATGACGAAATCGGCACGCGCGCGCTTTTCCGCATCGGGTGTCTGCCGCGCGAGGATCGATTCGAAGCGATCGACGGGCATGCCCGGCCGCGCCAGCACGCGTTCGCGCTGGATGTCGGCCGGCGCGCTGACCACCGCGACCTTGTCGACGCGCGATTCGCCGCCCGTTTCGAACAGCAGTGGGATGTCGAAGACGACCATCGGCGCGTCGCTATGATCCGCAAGGAATGCCGCGCGATCTTCACCCACCGCCGGATGGACGAGGGCCTCCAGTCGCCTGAGCGCAGGCGTATCGTTCAGCACCCGCTCGCCCAGCCGCTGGCGATCGACGCCGTCGGGGCCGGTCGTGCCTGGGAACATCGCCTCGATCGCGGCGACGAGGCGCCCGTCTTTGCCCTGCAAACGGTGCACCGCCGCATCAGCATCGAACACGGGCACGCCACGATCCGAGAACATCTTCGCCACAGTGGACTTGCCCATGCCGATCGACCCGGTGAGCCCCAGCACGATCACAGGGAAAACACGATCATGCCGTCAGCAGGTCGCGCAGGTCCTCGTCCCGGTCGCGCGGCGGTTCGGCGCCGAAGAACAGTTCGAACGCCACCGCAGCCTGTCCGACGAGCATTTCCAGCCCGTCGATCGTCTCCAGATCGCGATCCCGCGCCTGGGCAAGCAGATCGGTTTCGATCGGCGCATAGACGACGTCGTACACCACCGCGTCGTCCGGCAAGGGCGACAGGTCGATCTCCAGCGGCGGTTGCCCGGTCATGCCGAGCGCGGTCGTATTCACCAGCAACGCCGCCGCCGGCACCGCGGAAGTCAGCGGCAGCGCCTTGCCCTTCAGCCCGAACGACGAGAGCAAGGCCGCGCCTTTCAGCACGTTGCGGTTCAGGATCGTCACCGGCCCGACGCCGATCCGCGACAGAGCGAACAACACCGCGCGCGCCGCGCCGCCCGCACCGATAACAACCACCGGCTTGCCCGCCAGATCCAGTTCGGCGATCGGCGTATAGAATCCGCCCGCATCGGTGTTGGTGCCGATCACCGCGCCGTCGCCCTGCCGGAACACGGTGTTGATCGCGCCGATCGAATCCCGCACCCCGCCCGGATCGGCGACATGATCCAGCGCGGCGAGCTTGTGCGGAATGGTGATGTTGCACCCCCGCCAGTCGGGATCGGCCTTGCGCGCCTCGAAGAACGCCGGAAGCTCCTCCGCCGTTACGTGCGTCGCGCGATAGTCCGCATCGATCCCCAGCGCATCCAGCCAGAATTTGTGGATAAGCGGCGATTTTGCCTGCGCGATCGGGTTGCCGATCACTTCCGCGTAGATTTTCGTCATGACGCCAATAATCCCCGCACCCTCAGATAATCGAATACTTGCAGCAACGGCAGGCCGAGTACGGTGAACTGGCTGCCCTCGATCCGGGTGAACAATTGCGCGCCCGGCCCCTCGATCCGGTAACAGCCGACACAGCCCGAGATCGCCGGCCATTCCACGTCCAGATAGGTTTCGATGAACGCGTCCGACAATGGCCGCACGAACATCTTCGCACGATCGACGACCCGCCAGACCGGTCTGCCCCCTTCCGCGATCACTGCCGCACTGACCAGATCGTGGCGCTTGCCCGACATCAGCCGCAGATGATCGGCGGCCTGTTCGCGCGTCTCGGGCTTGTCGAGCAACGTGCCGTCCTCCAGCGCAACGACCGAATCGCTGCCCAGCACCAAGGCATGCGGCTCCCGCCCCGAGACGCGCAGCGCCTTCAGTTCGGCCAGGGCATCGGCCAGGTCGCGCGCGCCCAGCCCCTGCAATCCCGCTTTCGCCGCATCCTCGTCCACGCCCGCCGACATCGCCGCAAACGGAACGCCCGCGGCGTCGAGCATCGCGCGCCGCGACGCACTCTGCGACGCCAGGATCAGTTTCAGGCTCATTCGTCGTCCGCCGCGCCGTTCGCCGTCTCGCCCCGGCGTTCCTGACACAGAGCGATGATCGCCGCCGCCGTTTCCTCGATCGAACGCCGCGTGACGTCGATCACCGGCCAGCCATTATCCGCGAAAAGGCGGCGCGCGAACGCCACTTCACGCGTGACGGCGTCATGATCGACATACGCGGTTTCCGGTGCCTGGTTGAGCGACAGCAACCGGTTGCGCCGCACCTGGATCAGCCGTTCCGAACTCGTCGTCAGACCGACGACCAGCGGGTTCTTCAGCCGATACAACAGAGCGGGCGGCGGCGATTCGACCACGATCGGGATGTTCGCCGTCTTGAACCCGCGATTGGCCAGATAGATCGAGGTCGGCGTCTTGGACGATCGCGAGACGCCGGCCAGCACGATATCCGCCTCTTCCCAATTCTCCCAGCCGATGCCGTCGTCATGCGCCATCGTGAACTGGATCGCATCGACGCGGTCGAAATAGGCCTCGTCCAGAACGTGCTGCCGCCCCGGTCGCGCCTTGGCCTGTTGCCCGAGCATGCCCGACAGCGCATCGTTGACCGCATCGAGCGGCGCAACCGCTGCGAGGCCCAGCTTGCGGCACCGCGCCTCTAGCGTCGCGCGCGCCGAACTGTTGACCAGGGTGAAGATCACCAGGCCGGGATTCTGCGCGATCTCCTGCAGGATGCGTTCCAAATGCGCCTCAGTCCGCACCATCGGCCAGAAATGGCGGATCGTCTCGACATCGTCATATTGCGCGAGCGCGGCCTTGGCGATGTTCTCGAGCGTTTCCCCGGTCGAATCCGACAGCAAATGGAGGTGCAACCGCACGGTCAGGACAGGTCTGTGGACAACATCGGCAGAATCGATACGCCAAGCGGAACCGCTCGCCAAGCCGGGGATAAGCCGCGATCTATCCACAATCCTGTCCAGAGGCCCCGGTTTTATCCACAGGCTGTGGAAAACGTGGACGACTTTCGGGAATCGCGAGGGAATGGCGGTGCAGCGCGGGTCAAGCTGTTGGCATTTACGGGACGAACGCATAAGCCCCGGCTTCAACGCGCCAACAACCGCTACCACCTTTCAAGATTCTAATCTTAATTGAAGTAAGGGCCCGTCCAGCGTGTCGATCACCACTGACTCAAAGACGTTGCTCTCCGTACTGAAGGGTGATCGCAAGGCCGTCCCCCCCCGTCTGGCTGATGCGCCAGGCCGGTCGCTATCTTCCCGAATATCGTGCGCTTCGGGCCGAAAAAGGCGGCTTCCTCGCGCTCGCGACCGATCCGGAGGCCGCGGCCGAGGTGACGTTGCAGCCGATCCGGCGCTTCGGGTTCGACGGCGCGATCCTGTTTTCCGATATCCTGATGGTGCCGTGGGCGCTCGGCCAGGATCTGACATTCGGCGTCGGCGAAGGCCCGCGTCTGGCGCCGGCTCTGGTTGACAGCGCGCTGGCGAATTTGCAGCCCTCGCCAGAGCGCCTGGAGCCGGTCTACGCGACCGTTTCGCGTGTCGCGGCTGCCCTGCCCCCGGAAACGACGTTTCTGGGCTTTGCGGGCAGCCCCTGGACCGTGGCGACCTATATGGTCTCGGGACAGGGCAGCAAGGATCAGGGCGAGACGCGCCGCGCCGCTTATGGCGATCCGGTCGCCTTTGCCGAGATCATCGATGCGATCGCCGCGATGACGGTCGACTATCTCTCCGCGCAGATCGAGGCGGGGGTCGAAGCGGTACAATTGTTCGACAGCTGGGCGGGATCGCTCAGCCCGGCGCAGTTCGAACGCTGGGTGATCGCGCCCAATGCGGCGATCGTCGCCGGATTGAAGGTGCGCCACCCCGACACGCCGATCATCGGTTTTCCGAAGGGTGCCGGCGGCAAGCTGCCCGCTTATGCTCGCGAAACGGGAGTCGATGCGCTGGGACTTGACGAGACGGTGGATCCCGTATGGGCCGACCGCAACGTGCCGAAGGGCATGCCGGTACAGGGCAACCTCGATCCGCTCGCGTTGATCGCGGGTGGCGCCGCGCTGGACGATGCGGTCGATCGGGTGCTTGCGGCGTTCGTGGATCGCCCGCATATCTTCAACCTCGGCCACGGCATCCTGCCGGACACCCCGATCGCGCATGTGGAGGCGCTGTTGGCACGGGTACGGCGATAGTGATGGAAAGGTTGGCCTTGGCGTATAGCTGGTATCTCGCGGGCCATATCATCTTCGTCATCTTCTGGATGGCGGGGCTGTTCATGCTGCCGCGCTATCTGATCTATCATCAGGAGGCGCTGGCCGCCGGGCGCGCCGACGAGGCCGCCGAATGGACGTCGCGCGAAGGCAAGATCCGCAAGATCATCCTGACCCCGGCGATGATCGTGGTGTGGCTGCTCGGCCTGACGCTAGCGACGACCGGACAGCATTGGAGCGAGGCGTGGCTGCACGGCAAATTGCTGCTTGTGCTGGCGCTCAGCGGGTATCACGGCTGGGCGGTCGGCTATGCGAAGAAGCTGGCGGCGGGCAAACCTACGCTGACCGGCAAGCAGTTGCGCATGCTGAACGAGGTGCCGGCGGTGCTGCTGACGTTCATCGTCATTCTGGTTGTAGTGAAACCCTTCTGATCTCTCTTCCTTTCCAGGGAGGGGGGCAACTCTAAACCAACAACGCCCGTTGACTTGCGAGCGACCCCCTCTTAGGTCGCATCAATGTCGGTAGTGCGGTTCTCGCGTCCCGGCATCCTTCTCCCCGCATCGTTCGCCGAGTCCTTCGCGCACATTCCGATGCCCAAATCTCCAGAATAGCCGGACGCAGCCCATGCATCTCAAAGACCTTAAGAACAAAAAGCCGGCCGAACTGGTCAGCATGGCCGAGGAACTCGGGGTCGAGGGCGCCTCCACGCTGCGCAAGCAGGACCTGATGTTCGCGATCCTCAAGGTGCAGGCTGAAGAGGGCGAGCAGATCATGGGGCTAGGCACCATCGAGGTGCTGCCCGACGGCTTCGGCTTTCTCCGCTCGCCAGAGGCCAACTATCTGGCCGGGCCTGACGATATCTATATCTCGCCCAATCAGGTGCGGAAGTTCGGATTGCGTACCGGCGACACGGTCGAGGGCGAGATCCGCGGTCCCAAGGACGGCGAACGCTATTTCGCGCTGGTGAAGCTGACCGCGGTCAATTTCGACGATCCCGATGTCGTCCGTCACCGCGTCAATTTCGACAATCTCACCCCGCTCTATCCCGAACAGAAGCTGACGCTCGACACGCTCGATCCGACGCAGAAGGACAAGAGCGCGCGGGTGATCGACATCGTCAGCCCGCAGGGCAAGGGCCAGCGTACGTTGATCGTCGCCCCGCCCCGCGTCGGCAAGACCGTGATGTTGCAGAATATCGCGCGCGCGATTTCGGAAAATCATCCCGAGGTGTTCCTGATCGTCTTGCTGATCGACGAGCGTCCGGAAGAAGTCACCGACATGCAGCGCAGCGTGAAGGGCGAGGTGGTGTCCTCGACGTTCGACGAGCCGGCGCAGCGTCACGTGCAAGTTGCTGAAATGGTTATCGAAAAAGCCAAGCGCTTGGTCGAGCACAAGAAGGATGTGGTGATCCTGCTCGACTCGATCACGCGTCTCGGCCGCGCCTACAACACCGTCGTCCCGTCGTCGGGCAAGGTGCTGACCGGTGGTGTCGACGCCAACGCGCTGCAGCGTCCGAAGCGCTTCTTCGGCGCCGCCCGCAATATCGAGGAAGGCGGATCGCTGTCGATCATCGCGACCGCATTGATCGATACCGGCAGCCGCATGGACGAAGTGATTTTCGAGGAATTCAAGGGCACGGGTAACTCGGAAATCGTGCTGGATCGCAAGGTCGCCGACAAGCGCGTCTTCCCGGCGCTCGACGTGGGCAAGTCCGGCACGCGCAAGGACGAACTGCTGGTCGACAAGGTCAAGCTGTCGAAGATGTGGGTGCTGCGCCGTATCCTCATGCAGATGGGCACGATCGATGCGATGGAATTCCTGCTCGACAAGATGAAGGATTCGAAGACCAACGAGGATTTCTTCGAAAGCATGAATCAGTAACCGAGCGCGGCCCGGATTAGCGTTGCTAATCCGGAACTCGCGCCGGTTTGGCCGGCGGGCAAAGCCCGACCGACGTGCAGGGACGGGCTTTGCTCGTCCCCTTTCGTTTGGCCCCCGCCCCCTCGCCAAAGGACCCGCAATGATCCTGGAACACGCACTGCTCCACATCCGCGCGGGACAATCCGAAGCGTTCGAAGCCGCCATGCGTCAGGCACGACCGCTGATCGCCGCGTCGCCCGGTTTCCTGTGGATCGATGTCCGGCCGGCGGCGGAGCAGCCCGATCTCTATCTCCTGACCGTCACCTGGGCCGATATCGCGGCACATCGCGATGGCTTTCGCGCCTCGGATCGTTATAAAAATTGGCGCGATCTGCTGCATGGATTTTACGATCCGATGCCGACGATCACCTATTTCGCGGAGTCCATCCTTTGAGCCTTGTCGCCTTCCTCTCCGCCGCCGCTTTGCCCGCGGTCGAGCCCATGTCGCTCAGCTGGCTGTGGAACCACATCGTCAGCGACTTCGCCAATATCGGTACGGCGTCCGCATTGACTGCATTCGCGACGGTGGTGCTGCTCGACGTGGCCCTTGCCGGAGACAATGCGATCATCGTCGGTGCGCTCGCGGCCGGTCTGCCTGCCGACCAGCGCAAGAAAGTCATCGCGATCGGTATCCTTGCCGCTCTGGTCCTGCGGATCGTGTTCGCGGTGGCGGTGCTCTACGGCCTGGAAAGTTTCAAGCATTACGGGCTGGTGCTGGGCGGCGGATTGCTGCTGCTCTGGGTCGCGTGGAAGATGTACCGCGAACTGCGTCCCAAGGGTGCACCGGGTGGATCGCCCGAGATCGACGGCGACGAGACCAGCGGGATCCGTCCCGCCAAGAGTTTCATCTCCGCCGCCTGGGCCGTAGCGGTCGCCGATGTCTCGATGAGCCTTGACAACGTCCTGGCGGTTGCCGGCGCCGCGCGGGAGCATCCGGGGATCATGGTGATCGGCCTGATCCTCTCGGTCGCTCTGATGGGCCTCGCCGCCAACGTCATCGCGAAATATATCGAGCGTTATCGTTGGATCGCGTGGGTCGGGCTGGTCATCATCCTGTACGTCGCCGGCAAGATGATCCTGGAGGGCTGGCACGATGTCCAGCCATTCGTCGGGACGCTGACCGGCTGAATCCTGTCTTCAGGGCGAAACAAAAAGGGGGCTGCCGGCCCCCTTTTTTAGCATGTTAAGCCCTTGGGAAGGGCGTCATCGTGCCGATGGTTTGCATCGGCATCGTGACAGACCGTACCTAGAGCAGAGGGGTTACGACTCAGGCGAGATGTTCGGCGAAGAATGCCGCCGTTCTTTCGTCGGCTAACCGGGCCGCAGACTCGGATCGGCGCACACCGATTTCGGTCGCGAAACCGTGGTCCTCACCCGGATAATCGTACAGCGTGACCTTGGGATGATCGTCCAGCCCCTCATGCATTCGCTTCTGGCTGTCCTTATCGACGAAATGGTCCTCGACCGGCACGTGCAACAGGATCGGATTGGCGATCGCATGCTTCTCGCCAAGCAATCCGTCGATGCCGACCCCGTAATAGCCGACGCTTGCGTCTACATCCGTCCGCGCTGCGGTCATGAATGCCAGTCTTCCGCCCAGGCAATATCCAACAGCCCCGACCTTCCCGCCGCCGATCCGCTCGCGCGCGAATCGGATCGTTGCTTCGATATCCCGGATGCCCTGATCCTGGTCGAACTTCCCCATCAAGTTCAGACCCTTCTTCATCTCTTCGGGAACATCTGGATCCAACTCGATGGATGGTTCGATCCGCCAGAACAGATCGGGCGCGATCGCCAGATATCCTGCCGCCGCCAGCGAGTCGCACTTCCGCCTGATGCCGGTGTTGACGCCGAAGATTTCCTGGATGACGACGATCGCGGCTTGGGGTGTCGATCCCGGCTCCGCGACATAGCCGCCGAAGTGCTGCGAGTGATCCAGCGTCGGAATTGTGAGTGTGGTCAAGTTATGATCCCTTCTGCGATGGCCGTTGCGATTTCGATGAAGTCGCGCGCATACATGGCGAAAGCCTATGCGCCGCTGCGTTGTGGCTCAAGCGGAGAAGCGATCATGAAGTTCAACGTCGAAGTCGAATGTTCGCCCGAGGAAGCGCGGCGCATGATGGGTCTTCCCGATCTGACGCCAGTACACGACAAATATATCGCGTCGCTGACCGACGCGATGGACGGCGTGATCGCCCCCGATCTTCTGGAAGGCATGATGAAGAACTGGGCGCCGATGAGCGACGCCGGGATGAACTTCTGGCGCAAGATGTTCGACAGCGCCGGCAAGAGCGGCAGCTGACCTGATCGCCGTGATTGCCGATACGATCTTCGCGGTATCCAGCGGCGCTCCTCCTGCTGCCATTGCGGTTTTACGGATCAGCGGGCCGGCAGCGAAGCGCAGTGCTATCAGCTTGGCTGGTACGTTGCCGCGGGCGCGGCTCGCCTCACTCCGTCGACTGCGGGATCCTGCAGACGGAAGTTTGCTCGACTCTGCATTGGTGCTGGTTTTCGACGGCCCGGCCACCGCAACGGGTGAGGATCTTGTCGAGTTGCATCTACACGGCGGTCGCGCGGTCGTGGCTGCGGTAGAGCGGGTCCTTTCGGCGCAACCGGGCCTGCGTCGCGCGGAGCCTGGGGAGTTTACCCGCCGGGCACTGGCCGCCGGCCGGATTGATTTGACCGAGGCGGAGGGTTTGGGTGACCTGCTTTCCGCTGAAACCGAGGGGCAGCGACGTGCCGCTATTTTGGCGGCGGATGGCGGGATACGGCGACGGATCGAGGATTGGTCGAAGCGCCTTTTGTCCGTGTCGGCGCAGATCGAGGCCGAGTTGGATTTCTCTGACGAGGATGATGTCGGGGCTCTCGCAGTCGAGGTGATCAAGTTGGATATCGCGGCGATTTCAAACGATGTGCGTATCGTGTTGGCGCAGCCGCCCGTCGAACGTTTGCGTGACGGCGTGTCCGTCGTTCTTGCTGGCCCGCCGAATAGTGGCAAATCGACGCTTCTGAATGCGATGGCCGGCCGCGATGCCGCAATCGTCTCTTCGATTGCGGGGACTACGCGCGACCGCATCGAAGTCCAGGTCAGCCGCAATGGGATTGCCTATCGGTTAACCGACACGGCCGGACTGGCCCCCGATACGAACGATCCGATTGAGGCGATCGGGATCGAACGGGCACGCCGCGCGATCGAGACTGCCGATATTGTTTTATGGCTGGGTGATGATCCGCCACCATATGGTGCCATTTGGCTCCACGCCCGTGCGGATGAGCTAGGCCGGGGAGAGAAGCCGAAAGACTGCGTGTTAGCGGTGTCTGCACATTCGGATGAGGGGTTATCCGAGCTTTGGCGACTTCTGGAGCGAGAAGTTTCGTCCTTGCTTCCTAGCACCGACGAGATCGCAGTCAATAATCGGCAACGCCGGCTTCTTGGCGAAGCCAACCAGGCTATAGAAACTTCCGTTGTGTCGTCCGATCTTCTAATCGTTGCCGAAGGAATCAGGATGGGTTTAAGCAGTCTGGATCGGATCACGGGGTCTAGCGATACCGAGGCGATGCTGGACGCGCTTTTTGGAAAGTTCTGTATCGGTAAATGATGTTCCACGTGGAACGATTTTGACACTCCGAACTAAAATGAATAGCGCCAGCGGATGACGAAATTCGATGTGATCGTTATCGGCGGCGGCCATGCCGGAGTGGAAGCGGCAGCAGCGTCCGCCCGGCGCGGTGCAAAAACGGCATTACTGACGTTTGATGCCGCCAAGATTGGTTTCATGTCGTGCAATCCGGCTATTGGTGGATTGGGAAAAGGACATCTCGTCCGGGAGGTCGACGCTTTCGACGGGTTGATGGCGAAGGCAACAGACGCGGCGGGTATTCACTACCGTTTGCTGAATCGCAGTAAAGGCAGCGCGGTCCAAGGCCCACGGGTGCAAGCCGATCGCAAGCATTATGCCGAGGCGATTCAGCTCATGATCTCGAGCGAGCGCAACCTGTATGTAGTAGAGGGCGAAGCGCTTGCCCTGTCCTTTGCGCAGTCGCGATTGAATGGTTTATATCTCGCGGACGGCGAGGTTCTGAAAGCTGCGTCGGTGGTCTTGGCCACCGGGACATTTCTCGGCGCGAAGATGTTTCGTGGCGAGGAGCGTTTGACTGGCGGCCGGGTAGGTGAGGCGGCGGCGACGGCGCTAGCTCGGCAACTTTACGATGCGAGGTTGCCTATGGCGCGGTTGAAGACCGGGACCCCTCCCCGGTTGGACGGTCGGACGATCGACTGGGCTTCACTCGAGCAGCAGCCAACTGATGAGGACGGTTGGACGATGTCTCCGACATCTAACGGTCGGACGCTTCCACAGGTTTTCTGTGCGATCACGCGAACCAACGAGCGGACGCATGACGTCATCCGGAAATCGCTCCACCGCTCTCCGTTGTTCGGTGGCGATATTGCCGGCGTCGGGCCGCGTTATTGTCCGTCGATCGAGGACAAGATCCACCGCTTTGGAGATCGCGACGGGCATCAGATATTCCTTGAGCCGGAAGGACTGGACGATCATCTGATCTACCCAAATGGTATCTCTACTTCGCTCCCCGTGGATGTTCAGGAGGCTATGATTCGGTCGATCGCGGGGCTCGGAGATGCAGTCGTTGCGACGCCAGGATATGCAGTGGAATATGACCATATCGACCCTCGTGCTCTGGAGCCGACGTTGGAGATACGAGCGATACCGGGCGTGTTTTGCGCGGGGCAGATCAATGGTACGACGGGATATGAAGAGGCAGCCGCGCAAGGATTGATCGCGGGGCTTAACGCCGCGGCATATGCTACTGGCGCAAAGCCCGTCGTTCTCGACCGGGCGTCCAGTTATATGGGGGTCATGATCGACGATCTCGTCCTGCAAGGAGTGACGGAGCCGTATCGTATGTTGACCGCCCGCGCCGAGTTTCGGCTACGACTTCGCGCTGACAATGCCGAAACTCGGTTGGGCGCGATCGCCGAGGACGCAGGCTGCGTTGGAGAGGAACGGCGTCGTCGTTTCGCGGCGCGACGTATTGCGCTAGCGGACATCGCGGATTGCTTAAGTGTTCCGCGGCGCGGGAAGGACATTGGACATGCGAATGGATCCGAGGTCCGGACTGGGGCGGAATGGCTGCGAACTCAGAATATGTCGATCAGCGAAGTCGCGCCAGAGCTGGTCGGAAGGTACCCGGACGAGTTGATCGCCGAGGCAATAGAGGACGCGCGGTATGCGCCGTATGTTGAACGTCAAGTTGAGGAGGTGACTCGGCTCCGCGCGAACGATGCGGTCATCCTTCCAACGGAATTGGATTACACCGCGATCGCGGGGCTTTCTAACGAGATGGTCGAGCGATTATCGACGGCTGCGCCAGCTACGTTAGGAGCGGCCGGCAGGATCCGGGGCATCACTCCGGCCGCGCTTACGGCAATCATGTTGCATGCCAAGCGTGCGTTCGTATGAATGAGGACGAAGCAAAGGCCTGGATAGCGGATAGGTATGGGGCCTGCGCCGTCGATCGCCTGGCGATTTTCGCCGGGATGGTCGAACAGGAGTCTGAACGCCAGAATCTCATATCGGCAGCGACTATTCCTTTAATTTGGTCCCGGCATATAGTTGACTCGGCGCAGCTGCTTCCACTCGCTTCGAGCAATTTCGGCGCTTGGGCAGACATCGGAACCGGCGCAGGGTTCCCAGGCTTAGTGGTGGGTGCCATCACCGAGAATGAGGTGGTTCTGGTCGAACCGCGGAAACGCCGGGTCGAGTTTCTGCAGTCCGCTATCGATATGTTGCAGCTTCGGAATACTACCGTTGAATGGACCAAGGCAGAGAGGGTACGTATGTCGGCAGGTGTGATATCCGCGCGAGCGGTATCGCAAATTGATGCACTACTTACCTCGACGCATCATTTGGCTAATCGTGACACCGTGTGGATCTTGCCGAAGGGCCGCAATTCTCACGAAGAGGTGGCACAGGCGAATCGATCGTGGCATGGTATGTTTCACGTGGAACAGAGTGTCACTGATCCCACGTCTTTTATCGTCATAGCCAGCGGGATTGCGCGTCGATGAATGTTATAGCGATCGCAAATCAGAAAGGTGGCGTCGGGAAAACGACGACCGCGATCAATCTCGGGACCGCGCTTGCGGCTACAGGGATGCGAGTTCTGGTGATCGACATGGATCCGCAGGGCAATGCATCGACCGGCCTGGGTATCGGTCGATCGGAACGCGAAAAATCGATCTACGATGTGCTACTCGGAGAAATGCCGGTGACGGAAGCAGCCGTCCCGACTTGCGTTCCCAAGCTCGACATCATTCCTGCAACTGCGGATTTGTCCGGTGCAGAGATCGAACTCGTCGAATATCAGGAGCGCACGCACCGCCTTAACCGTGCACTGGCGCGGTGTGACGATCATTGGGACGTGGCGTTGATTGACTGTCCCCCTTCGCTTGGGCTGCTCACGCTCAATGCGATGGTTGCTGCGAATTCGCTGCTGGTCCCGTTACAATGCGAGTTCTTCGCGCTCGAGGGATTGAGCCAACTCCTTGGTACGGTCGAACGCATACGGGAACGGTTCAATCCGGGTTTGTCGATCCTGGGAGTCGCGTTGACGATGTACGATCGCCGGAACCGGCTGACCGATCAGGTATCGGCTGACGTCAGGGCTGTACTTGGACGCGTCGTGTTCGATACCGTTATTCCAAGGAACGTTCGATTGTCGGAGGCGCCGAGCCACGGCTTACCGGCGTTAATCTACGATCACCGTTGCTCCGGATCGGAGGCATATATCGCACTTGCGCGTGAGCTTATCGTCCGACTACCGAAATCCAGTCCGCCAACAGCGAAGGCAGCATGACCGATCCTTTTGCAACAGACGCATCGCGTCCGAAGCCACGATCCGGCCTGGGCCGCGGACTGAATGCGCTGCTAGGCGACATGGCGCGCGAGGAACCCGTGGGCGGTGCCGAAACGTCATCGCCTGGGCTGCGGACCTTGCCCGTCGGCTCACTTAGCCCGCATCCCGGCCAGCCAAGGCGTCATTTCGACGAAGCAGCGCTCGAGGAACTAGCGACCTCAATTGCCGCGCGCGGACTGATCCAGCCGATCGTAGTTCGGCCGCACGGCAAGGGCTATCAGATCGTCGCAGGCGAGCGGCGCTGGCGAGCGGCTCAGAGGGCACGGCTGCACGAAGTCCCCGTAATCGTTCGCGACTTCGACGATGCGGAAACGCTCGAAGTGGCGTTAGTCGAGAATATTCAGCGGCAGGACCTGAATGCGATCGAAGAAGCGGAGGCTTATCAGAAACTGATCGGCGATTTCGGCCATACGCAGGAAATGCTCGGTAAGCTGGTCCATAAATCCCGCAGCCATATCGCGAATCTCCTTCGTCTGCTCGACCTTCCCCGGCCGGTTCAGGAGCGCGTCGTCGACGGCGAGCTGACGATGGGCCACGCACGCGCGCTGATCGGTGCCCCGGACGTCGAGAAACTGGTCGATCAGGTCATCGCTAAGGGGTTGTCGGTTCGTGAGACCGAACGCCTGGCGCGGGCAGCCAAGCCTGATCCGCGGGCTCGGTCCGGGGGCGACGGTGGGCGCGACGCCGATCTTGCGGCGCTGGAAAACCAGCTAGGCGATTTGCTTGGGCTTTCGGTTCGCATCGCGCATTCTGCAAAGGGCGGTACGCTTACGCTTAGCTATGCCACGCTCGATCAATTAGATATGGTATGTCAAAGGCTTAGCGGCGAGTTGATCTAGCCAGACCGCGAGAGGTCAGCGCTGCCGTGCGGCCATTCGACCAATTGCGACGATAGCCGCCTGCGCCAGCACTGACCCCGCCGTTGCGGCCCCCATCATCGCCCGCTCGGCCTGACGAATACGATCGATCGCGTCGGCTAGCTTGTCACTCCTCCAGTGCCGCAAGGCACGGGCGGTGATGGCCTTTTCACGAAAAAAGACGCTTTCGGTAACCTGTGCAACCCCGGATCCCGCATCGACCTGGGCTCGCAACTCGGCAAGATTCATCAGCCGACGTGCAAGCTGTCGCAGTACGGGGATTGGGGAAACACCTGCTTCCTCCAGTCGGGCAAGTTCCGCTCCGATCGTATCCGGGCGACCGTCGATCGCCGCATCGATCACGCGACTGATCTCGGTGTCACCGAGATCGGCGCCGACCGCGTCCAGCGCGGCATCATCGATTTCCCGCGGGCGATCCGATGCCGCATCCAGATACAGCGCCAGCTTCTCGAGTTCGCGGGTCATCACGGCGCGATCGCCGCCGCTGGCCGCTGCAATCCTGGTGGCGGTGTCGCCCGTCGTGCGCATGCCCAACTCGCGGGCGATCGTAGAGACGATCTTGTCAGCCTCTGCGCCTTCCGGAACGTAGCATGCAAAGGCCATCGCGCGCGGTGATCCCTGTGCGAGCTTTACGACCTTGGCGGTACCTTTCAGATTCGGCGAGATTGCGACCACCGGATTTCCCGCGCGTTCTGTGTCGAGCAACAGAGAGAATGCCTCAAGGCATTCCTCCCCTGCGCCGGCGATCCTGATATGCCGCGCGCCGCCGAACAGCGACATGGATGCAGCTTCATCCGCCAGCCGCCCGGGGTTCGATTTCAGCGTAGAGGGTTCAAGATCGACGCGTTCTGCCTCCGGTCCCATCTTGCGGGCCAGCCGCACGGCGAGATCCTGGGCACCGGCTTCGTCGGGGCCGTGCAGCAGGAAAAGGCGGATATCGGGGCTGGCCGCGTCGATCGCGGCACGAATCTGGTTGGCGTTCGCCTTCACCGCGGGATCATCGGGCCGTTCGACGGGTGCGGAGAGCTAGTCGCGAGACGATCTGGTCCGCGACGATGCCCGACAGCCGTTCCAGCGCGCTGTTTTCTGCCGCAATCGTTGCATATTCGGAACCGACGACATCGACCCCGGCGTCGGACCCGGCCGTCGCGTCGAGCAGCACGCTGCCATTGGCAAGATCGACCAACTGATACCGCGCGCGCAGCGTCCGCCGCTCGCGTGCCACGCTGTTATCGCCCCGGACGCCCAGGCCGCTGATCGTGTCCTTAAAGCTTGACCTCCAGCCGGTACAGCGGCGTCGTTTGCCCGGCCGACAGACGATCATTCAATGCGTTCGTCATCAACCAACCGGATTTTCCTTCGATCGGGGCGACCTCGATCTGGGTCAATGACGTCGCGACCGCACCCGAACTGCCGCCACTATACAGAGGCTGCAAGCCGCACCCGGACAGGAGGGCGATCAGGGCGAGACTGACAAGACGCTTCATATGACGAGGTTTACCAGACGATCGGGCACGACAACGATCTTTTTCGGTGTCGCGCCGTCGAGGATGCGCTGGACGTTGGCATTGTCCAGCGCGAGCGCCTCCATCGCGTCCTTCGCCATGCCTTTCGCGATCTTCACGGTGTCGCGCAGCTTGCCGTTGACCTGCAAGGCGATCGTCACCTCATCCTCGACGAGCAAGGTTGCATCGACCTCTGGCCAGGGCGCATCGGCGATCAGGCCGGATTGGCCGGCCACGGACCAGGCCTCTTCCGCCAGATGCGGCGCCATCGGCGCGACGAGCCGCATCAACGTCGAGATCGCTTCGCTTCGGGACGCAGACGGTGCCGCCTTTTCGATCATGCCGGTAAGTTCGTACAGTTTCGCGACCGCCTTGTTGAACGACAGCGCTTCGATATCCGTAGCGATGCCGGCGATCGTCTGGTGCAGCTTGCGATCGAGCGCGACGTTGCGCCCCTCCCCCGGTGCGCCCACCTCGGCTTCGCCGTCGAACAGCCGCCAGAGCCGCTGGATGAAGCGCCACGACCCGTCGATTCCAGATTCGCTCCATGGCAGGTCGCGTTCTGGTGGAGAATCGGACAGCATGAACCACCGCACTGCGTCCGCGCCATATTGGTCGACGATCGGTTCGGGATCGATCGTGTTCTTCTTCGACTTGGACATCTTTTCGACGCGGCCGACTGTCACGGCGTCGCCGGTCGCGCGGTCGAATACACCACCGTCGCGCCGTTCGATGTCATCGGGGCCGAGCCATAGCGGCTTGACGATCACATCCGTGCCGTCGGTGCCCAACTGTTCCACGGTACGGCTGTAGGTTTCGTGGGTGACCATCCCTTGCGTGAACAACCCGGCGAACGGTTCGGCCACGTCAAGCTGGCCGATATGCTTGAGCGCGCGCGTCCAGAATCGAGCATATAGCAGGTGCAGGATCGCATGTTCCACGCCACCGATATACTGGCCGACCGGCAACCACTTCTCGGCAACCGAACGATCGAACGGCCGATCATCCGGTTGGCTGGCGAAGCGTATGAAATACCAGGATGAATCGACGAAGGTGTCGAGCGTATCCGTCTCGCGGCGGGCGGGCTTGCCGCAGGACGGGCAATCGACCGTGTTCCAGCCGGTATGGCGATCCAGCGGGTTGCCGGGGACGTCGAACGTCACGTCTTCCGGCAGGACGACGGGCAATTGCTCGCGCGGCACGGGCACGGCCCCGCACGCGTCGCAATGGATGATCGGAATCGGCGTGCCCCAGTAACGCTGGCGGCTGACGCCCCAGTCGCGCAGCCGGAACACGGTCGAGCCCTTGCCCCAGCCCTCGCCTTCCGCGCGCTGGATCACGGTGCGCTTGGCATCCTCGATATCCATGCCGTCGAGGAAGTGCGAATTCACCAGCCTGCCCGGACCAGTATAGGCTTCGTTGCCGACGAAGACCGGATCCTCGATCTCGCCGTCCGACACCACCCGCTTGACCGGCAGATCGTATTTGCGCGCGAAATCCAGATCGCGCTGGTCGTGCGCCGGCACGCCGAAAACGGCGCCGGTGCCATATTCCATCAGGACGAAGTTCGCGATGTAGACCGGCAGGCCCCAGCTTGCGTAGAACGGATGCGCGGCGCGCAGTCCGGTGTCAAAACCCAGCTTTTCCTGCGTTTCCAGTTCCGCCGCGGTGGTGCCGCCACGCTTGCACAGCTCGATGAACGCCGCGGCGTCCGGATTGGTCTCGGCGATCTTGCGCGCGATCGGATGATCGGCGGCAACGGCGACGAAGCTCGACCCGAAGATCGTATCCGGGCGGGTGGTGAAGACTTCGACCTTGCCACCGTCGGACAGGGTAAAGGAGAAGGTCAGCCCGCGGCTACGGCCGATCCAGTTCTCCTGCATCAGCTTGACCTTGTCTGGCCAGTCCTCAAGGTCGCCAAGGCCATCGAGCAACTCGTCGGCGAAATCGGTGATCTTCAGGAACCATTGCGACAGCTTGCGCCGTTCGACCAGCGCGCCGGAGCGCCAGCCGCGCCCATCGATCACCTGTTCGTTGGCCAGGACGGTCATGTCGACCGGATCCCAATTGACCGCCGATTCCTTGCGATAGACGAGGCCCGCCTTGAACAGGTCCAGGAACAACGCCTGTTCCTGTCCGTAATAATCGGGCTCGCACGTCGCCAGCTCGCGCGTCCAGTCGAGCGCGAAGCCGAGCCGTTTCAACTGCGCCTTCATCGTCGCGATGTTTGCGCGGGTCCAGGCGCCGGGATGCACGCCCTTTTCCATTGCGGCATTCTCGGCCGGCATGCCGAACGCATCCCACCCCATCGGGTGCAACACCTCATGCCCGATCATACGGCGATAGCGGGCCAGCACGTCGCCCATCGTATAGTTGCGCACATGGCCCATATGAATCCGTCCCGAAGGATAGGGAAACATCTCGAGCACATAGGAACGGGGCTTGGGCGAATCGTCGCGTGCCGCGAAGGTGGAACGCTCGTCCCAAACCTTCTGCCAGCCTGCGTCCGCCTTCAAGGCATTGAAGCGCGACGCCATATGTCTGTCTTTCTATCCAGCGACGGCTGCGCGGCGCAGGTCTCGCGCACGCGTCAGGATCGCATCCTCCAATTTCTGAACGGTCGCGGCCTTCACCGGGGCTGCGACCCACTGGCCGTTCTGGTTCACCTGGCGCAGGGCGGCGACACGAAGGCCGTCGGCGCGGAGATCCTGATCGAGGATCGTCACCGTCACCTTGACGCGCTCGGTCGCAACAGCCGGGTTGATGTACCAGTCGGTGACGATGACGCCGCCGTTCGAATCCGTCTGCACCAGAGGCATGAAGCTCAACGTGTCCAGGCTGGCGCGCCACAGATACGCGTTCACGCCGATCGTCGTGACCTTGGACGCGGCGAGATCGGTCTTCGGGCGATCCTTGCCGCCGCCGCACGCACCGAGGGCCAGCGGAAGCGCGAAGGCGGCCAACAAGGCGATCGTCCGGGCGGGCGCCCTTGACGAGAGAGACGGAGCCGGAAGGCGGATCATCGGCGGGTTCCTGGGTAAAAACACATTAGGATGCGCATCTATAGATGGTCTCGCGCTTGTCGCAAGGCGGCAGGGTTACGCTGCATTCGTCGCTACCCTGTGGGCGGATTGCAACACTCCGACATAAAGCGACTCCGATGGTGGCGACGGCGGATCGAAACGTGTTAGACACAGTTCGGGAATATAGCGTGGATAACGCCGTATCTGAGGGATGTGTTCGTGGTCGCAGGTCGCACGATTGCCGGGATTGCCATGGGGGTGCTGGTCGCCGCCGGCATCGCCGTTGCACCGGCGATCGGCGCGCCGGATAATGGCAATCGCGCGGAAAAGCGCGTGAGTCTCGCTCGCAGCGCTGGTTCTTTCACGCCCGCGTCGGCCGATCCGCGTCTGGCGGCAGTATTTGCGCGGGGCGGTCTGGACACGGCGGGCTTCAGCTTCACTCCGTCCGACTCGCGTCGCGCCGGCAGTCGCGCGGTCACGGTGGCGGTCCGCGCCCGCTCGACTCGCAGCGTGCTGAACGCCGAACGTAACTCCGCGGCGGCCAGCGTTGCGGCACCACAGGTCACGCTCGCGCCAATCGCCTACAACTTGGGCGTTGCAGTGGGCTGGAAGCGATTCGCCTTGTCCAGCGACGTGGCGCGCGTGGATATGGCGGGCCTGCCGGGCAGCCGCGAGCGTATGGATGTCGGCCTCAGCTATACCGGCAAGCGGTTCAGCGGTCAGGTAAAGGCAATCGCGGATCGTCCGCTGGCCGGTACACCGAAGCTGGTCGAGGAGGCCCCGGCCTATGCACTGGACGTCGGCGGCTCCTATTCGCTGACACGTAACCTCGCCGTTACGGCTGGCGTTCGGTACAAGAGCGAGCGTGACCGGCTGGAACGCCTGAAGGACGACAACCGCGTCGATAGCCAGGCCGTCTATATTGGAACCGCGTTCCGCTTCTGAGACTCAGGTCCCGGTAGTTTCCACGTTGCACAGACCGTGGGTTTCATGCCGCCACGTCGGAGCAGTTGCGGCGGCCATAGTGACGCGAACGGAAACGCTGGAGCCTCCTTCTGCGACATGTCCCATGCCCCGGTTTTTCCGAGTGCGCCTGGGGTGACGATGTGTTCGTCCGATCCGTTCAAAAATACGACAGCCCATCAATCACTTCACGCGAATCGTCTGGATTCCAGCATGCTTCCCGCCCCGTTCGTGCTGAGCCTGTCGAAGCGCCTGTCCTGCTGCCTCGACCTCTGACATGCTCAGGACGAACGGTTGGTGGGGACAACATTATGTCTCGCGTCACGGCATGCATTTAGGGCGGCGGCGGACAGGCTTGGACTCGTCGCCAAGCCACGCATCGATCGCGGCCCATCCGTAGAAGCCTAACGGTCGCACCCGCCTGAACCGTGCTTCGTTCATCCCGCCCAGAGCGATGACCGGCACCGGTACTCCACGGATACGAAAGGCGGCGCGAATCGCACCGGACCCGCGCGAACCCGGATGCGATCGGGTGGCGAAGATCGGCGAGGCAAATAACAGGTCGGCACCCGCCCGGACCCCGGCGAGCGCTTCGATCCGATCATGTGCGGGCCACGTGCGGATTTGTCCGGACCCCGTTACGCCCTGCCGCCTATAACGGCCATGCACGCCCTGCTCCCGGCCGAGACGTACAAGACCAGCCCGGACCAGCACCAGCCTGCGCGATCGTGCTACCCGCTCCACTCGGGCGAACAGCACACGTCGCTCGGCCGGAGACGTCGCATAATGGCGGAAGACGACTCCAGACCCCAGCGGCAATTGTTCGAGCGCCTGCCACAGTCCGTCGCCCATTCGCTCGTCGGTCATCAGCCACAGGCGCGGCAGCTTGCTGGGGTGGCGGCGTGGCACGACGCTGCCTATAGCACGCCGATGCCCGCACACGATCCCGCAACCGAACTCAAAACCGTCCGCCAGTCGATCGCGCACGCGGCGGTGCTGGCCACCCGCAAGCCCGAATACGTGACCTTGATCGCCGTATCGAAGACGCAGCAGCCAGATGCCATTCTTCCGCTGCTGGCGGCGGGCCAGCGCGATTTCGGCGAAAACCGGGTTCAGGAGGCTGAGGCCAAATGGCCAGCATTGCGCGCCGACTATCCAGATACGGTGCTGCATCTGATTGGTCAGTTGCAGTCGAACAAGGCCGAGGATGCGGTCACTCTTTTCGATGCAATCCATTCTGTCGACCGGCCGTCGCTGGTCGCGGCACTCGGCAAGGCGATGGACAAGACCGGCAAACGCCCAGCGTGCTTCATCCAGGTGAATATTGGCGAGGAGGACCAGAAAGGCGGCTGCGCGATCGGCGATCTGCCCGCTTTGCTGGCTGCCGCGAACGATGCCGGCCTGCCTGTTGCCGGATTGATGGCGATCCCGCCAGCAGACACCGAAGCTGCGCCATATTTCGCGTTGCTGGCAAAGCTGGCGCGGGAGTCCGGGCTAGCGGGGCTCAGCATGGGGATGTCGAGCGATTTCGAAACGGCCGTCATGATCGGCGCGACGCATGTGCGCGTCGGATCGGCCTTGTTCGGAGCGCGCTCATGAAATTTTCCGCGCTGATCTTCGATTTTGACGGCGTCCTGATCGAAAGCGAATTGGTCGGGAACCGCCAGATCGCGGCCTATCTGACCAGTATCGGGCATCCGACCACGACCGAGCAGTCGATGGCGAAGTTCATGGGCCTGGCGGGTGCCGATTTTATCGGCGCGGTCGAGGCTTGGATCGGCCGCACCCTGCCGGACGATTTCCACAGCGCGCGCAAGGCCGAGGACGAGCGCGTCATGGCGTCGGGGATCGATGCGGTGGCGGGCGCGGTGGCATTCGTGCGCGGGTTGCCAAGCGATTTACCGGTCGCCATCGCATCGTCGAGCTCGGTCGCGTGGATCGAACGGCATCTGGATCATATCGGGCTGCGCGACCGGTTCGGCGCGATGATCTTCTCCGGCCGCGAACATGTTACGCGCGGCAAGCCGGCGCCCGACCTTTATCTCTTCGCGGCCCGTGCGCTCGGCGTGGATATCGCCCACTGCGCGATCATCGAGGATTCACCGGTCGGCGCGACGGGTGCAGTCGCGTCTGGCGGGCATGTCATCGGTTTCGTCGGCGGCAGCCATTGTGCGCCCGATCATGCGGATCGACTGCAAGCGATCGGAGTGCAGGATATTGCCGGGAGCTTCGACGAGATCGCCTTGCTCGTTGCCTAGAATTGATGCCCGGTCCGGTCGCGTTTCGTGGCGAGATACTTCTCGTTATGCGGATTGGCGGGCAGGACATGCGGAACGCGCTCGACCACCGAGATCCCGGCGCCCTCAAGCTGCGCGACCTTTTCCGGATTGTTGGTCAGCAACCGGACGGCACGCTGCCCGAGCAGTTCGAGCATGCGAGCGGCGACACGGAAGTTGCGTGAATCCACCGCAAACCCCAGTCTTGTATTGGCATCGACCGTATCGAACCCCTGATCCTGCAGGGCGTAAGCGCGCAGCTTGTTGATCAGGCCGATTCCCCGGCCTTCCTGCCGCAGATACAATAGGATGCCCCAACCGCTTTCCGCGATCGCCGCAATGGCGGCATCAAGTTGCGGACCGCAGTCGCATTTCAGACTGCCGAGCATATCGCCCGTCAGGCATTCGCTGTGCAGCCGGACCAAAGCCGGCTCGCCATTGGGCGTGCCGATCAGCAGTGCGATATGCTCTCCCGGCATTTCCGGCGTACGGAACGCGACGATCTCTGCATCCTCCGCCCGTCCGATCGGCAGGCGCGCGCGGGTGGCGATCGACAGCCGCGCCGCATCCTCGTGCGAGTCAATGTCGTCGATGTCGAGGGTCAGGTCGGCCGTTCCGCCGGGGATCGCGAAGAATGCGGGCAGCAATCCCCCGATCCGCGCCAAGCGTAGCGCAGCCGTGCCGACATCCTGCTGCGATAGGGTTATAGCGCGAAACGGGCCCTTTAACGGCGTCCGAAGGTCGAATTGCGGATCGGCCAAGGCCGTCGCGGTGGCGAAGTCGAGCCAGGTGACGCGTTCCACCAGCACCGGCGCATCGGGGACCGCCGCCTCGATCTGATTGGCAAGCTTCAGCGTGAAGGCGCGGCCGGCAGAGAGCAATACGGGCGCGGTCCCGTCCGGGTCGAACGCGGCTAGGCGCACGGGATCGGCCGTCTCGATCGGCAGCAACGCGACGGTTCCCCCCGCCCCTGCAATGGCGATCGGCCAGCCGCGACGCAATGCGTCGATCGCCAGTGCGGCGCGGTGCGCGTCGTTCAAAATGCGAACTCGGTCATGATCGGAATGTGGTCCGATGGTTTCAGCCAAGACCGGCAATCTTCGAAAACCGTGTGCGACACCGCCTGTGCGGCGACATCCGCGGTCGCCCACATATGATCCAGCCTGCGGCCCCGATCGTTCGCAGTATAATCCGGCGAGCGATAACTCCACCATGTATGCAGTCGTGCCGGGGCGGGGTGAAAATGCCGCCCCAGATCGACCCAGTCGTTCGACTGTTTGAAGCGGTTGAGGGCCTCGATCTCGATCGCGGTATGGCTGACCGTATTGAGCAATTGCTTGTGGCTCCACACGTCGGATTCGAGCGGGGCGATGTTGAAGTCGCCGGTGATGATCGTAGGCGTGGTCAGGTTCGTCGACCAATCGGTCATCCGATCTATGAAATCCAGTTTCTGGCCGAATTTCGGATTGGCGTCGCGGTCCGGAATGTCACCGCCCGCGGGCACATAGACATTGTCCAGCCGAACGCCGTTCGGCAGCCGCACGCCGACATGCCGCGCCTCCATATTCGCCTGCCAGTCGTACCGGTCGTCCTCGACCAGCGGAATGCGTGACAGGATCGCGACGCCGTGATGCATCTTTTGACCGTGGAGCAGGATCTGGTCGTATCCCAATGCGCGGAACGGTGCCGCGGGGAAATCGCCGTCGATCACCTTGGTTTCCTGCAGACATAATATGTCCGGACAGACTTCGCGCAGGAACCGTTCGACGATCTCGATGCGGAAACGGACGGAATTGATGTTCCAGGAAACGATCTTGAGCGGCTGCGCCATGGCCCGGCATGTAGCCACGCGGCGGGCGCAGCACCAGTGGCTGGTTCTTCAAACCTCGATCAATGCGCCTTACCGGCTTCAGATCCAAAGATATCGAAGCCTCTGAAAGACGAAAGGCCCCCGCTCCGGGGGCATGGAGCGAGGGCCGACCTAGCGTTCGTCACGCAGGCGGGATGGGAACCTAAATCCGAGCAACAGGGGGAAAATCCCGAACCGCTCCGCATCCGCACGACTGCCTTTAGGGCAGCAAACCTGTCGCCAATATGAATGGATTAGCGTCTGGGACCGGAATTCCGCCGCGGATCGTTGAAGCGGAACGTTCCGTCGCTGATCGGTGCGTTAAATTGCTGATTCGTGAGCCGTAGCGTCGTCCGGTTGTTCTGCGCATCGAGTGCGACCCAGCCTTGCAGCATCAAGCCACCCGGCGCGGATGCATTGCGCGCGAACACAAGCGTGATGCGGCCATATTCGGGATGCTTCGGATCGGCCGCCTCGACCGAGATGATACGCGGATCGTTACCCGGCACGACCCGCGCGACCTTCGTCATGTCGCGCGTCGGATCCAGCAGAACGCCGAGCGGGGAATTGCCGATCGGCCAGCGCTGTTTCTGGCCGACAGAATAATCCAGGAACCACAACGCCTTGCCGTCACCGACGATCAGGATCGGCACGCCCTTTTCATACTGAAAGCGGATCTTGCCCGGCTTCTTCAGCGTCAGCGTGCCGGTGAGCACCTTGCCCACCCTATCGGTCTGCGTGAAACTGGCGGTCATGCTCTGGACCGCTTGCAAATGAGACTGGACGAGCCCGAGATCGCCCGGTGCGATCGCGGCAACCAGGACGGGCGCGACGGCAAGGGCGGCGATGTAGCGGAAGTTCACGGAATTCTCCTGAAAGACAGACGGGACGCACTGCCGGTGCGGCGTTGAACCCGTTCTGAACGTTCCAACACCGATCCCTTTCCGACCGATCGGACGAATGCCGGTTCGGCAGGCCCAGACATCACGGTCACCGCCTGTCGTTCAGAGCGGATTTCCGTCGCGATCGCGCAGCACTTCGCGGCGGCCGACATGGTCGGGACGGCCGACGATGCCGTCTTTCTCCATGCGTTCGATCAGCCGCGCCGCGCTGTTATAGCCGACGCGTAACTGACGTTGCAGCCAACTGGTCGATGCCTTCTGGCTTTCCACGACCAATTGGATCGCGCTGCGATATTGCTGGTCCTCCGCGGAATCCTCGCCGTCCGGTGCCCCATCCAGCGCGAAGCCGTCCTCCGGTTCCTCGGTGACGGACTGGATGTAATCGGGCTTGCCCTGCCCGCGCCAGTGATCCGCCACCGCGCGCACCTCGTCGTCGCTGACGAACGGCCCGTGGACGCGCACCGTGCCCTTGCCGCCGGGCATATACAGCATGTCGCCCTTGCCCAGCAGCTGTTCGGCGCCCTGTTCGCCCAGGATCGTCCGCGAATCGATCTTCGACGTGACGTGGAAGCTGATGCGCGTCGGCAGGTTGGCCTTGATGACGCCGGTGATGACATCGACCGAGGGTCGCTGCGTCGCCATAATCAGGTGAATGCCCGCCGCACGCGCCTTCTGCGCCAGACGCTGGATGAGGAATTCGACTTCCTTGCCCGCGGTCATCATCAGATCGGCCAGCTCGTCGACGATCACCACGATCTGCGGCAACGGGACGAAGTCGAGCGTTTCCTCTTCGTAGATCGGCTGGCGCGTATCGGGGTCGTACCCCGTCTGCACCTTGCGTCCCAACGGCTGCCCCTTGGCCTTCGCCGCCCGCACCTTGTCGTTGAAGCTGGCAAGGCTGCGCACGCCGACCGACGACATCTGGCGATAGCGGTCCTCCATCTGCTCGACCGCCCATTTCAGCGCGCGGACCGACTTGGCCGGGTCGGTGACGACCGGGGACAATAGATGCGGGATATCGTCGTACATGCTGAGTTCCAGCATCTTCGGATCGATCATGATCATGCGGCACTGGTCCGGCGTCAGCCGGTACAGCAACGACAGGATCATGCAGTTCAGCCCGACCGACTTGCCCGAGCCGGTGGTACCTGCGACGAGCAGGTGCGGCATCGGTGCCAGATCGGCGATGACGGGGTCGCCCGCGATGTTCTTGCCCAGCACCAGTGGCAGCGACGCGGACTGATCCTCGAACGTCTGCGATGCGATCAGTTCGTGCAGCCCGACGGTCTCGCGACGTGTGTTGGGCAATTCGATGCCGATCACGGTGCGCCCCGGAATCGTCGCGACGCGCGCGGAGATCGCCGACATGTTGCGCGCGATATCGTCGGCCAGCTGGATCACGCGGCTCGCCTTGATGCCGCTAGCCGGTTCCAGTTCGTACATCGTGACGACCGGACCGGGGCGAACCTCGACGATCGATCCCTTGACGTGGAAATCGTCCAACACCGATTCGAGCAAGCGCGCATTGCGCTCCAGCGACGCCTTGTCGATCGCCGCGCCGGGTGCCGGCGGCGCGGGAACGAGCAGGTCGATCGACGGCAGGCGGTAATTATTGTCGCGCAGATCGAGTCGCTCCTGCTGCGCCTTCGGCTTGGCGACGGACGGCGCGACGTTGCGATCGGCGATCACCGGGCCGGGCCGGGCATCGGGCATCGCCACGGCACGCGGCGCGGGGGCGGACTTTCGCGCCGGTTCAGCCACCACATCGTCTTCGTCGAATTCGTCCGCATCGGCGATCAGGCGCGGTTGTGCCTTAAACCGCGGCAGGCTGGGCAATCGCGGGCGGGTCAGCGCGATCTGCAGGCTGCGCGCCCATATCACCAACCCCACGATCCCGGCCAGCAGTCCGACGGCGCGGCCGGTCCACAGGATCGCGGTCGTATCGCCGATGAAACCGATCGCCCAATGCAACGCCTCGGCCAGGCCGAGCCCCATTACGCCGCCCCATCCAGCGGGCAATGCCAGCACGGACGATGCGGCGAAGAACGATATCGCGGTACCGATCAGCACCGCTCCGAGCACCCCGCCGCCCAGCATGCGCACCCAGCGCCCGGCCGGTTCGTCCCGCCACAGCCGCAAAGCGACGATCGGCGCGATCGGCAACAGCAGCACGACCGTCCAGCCGAACAGCGACAAAGCGAGATCGGCGAACCAAGCGCCCGGCAAGCCCAGCCAATTCTCCGCCGGGCCACCGGCCGCGGTGTTCAGCGACGGGTCGCCCGAATGATAGCTGGCCAGCGCGATGACCATAACGATCGTCGCGCAGAACAGCGCCAGCGCACCCAGCAGCGCGCTGCTGCGCACCGCCCCCGCTTTCACCGTCTCGCGCCACAGCGCTGGTCGAGCCCGGCTCGCCATGATCTTGTCCCCGTCTGTCCGCTGTTCGTTCCCGAAATCATCCGCTTTCGGGAGTCCGGCGTCAAGATGCCGCGCTTTTTGGGACGGCTGGATATGGTCGCTGGCGCAGCGCTTTGGATTGGCAGCGCGGCCGCAGCGGCCTAGGGTCGCCGTCATGGAAAAAGCAGATGTTATCATCTTGGGCGGCGGACTGGTCGGCAGCGCGTTGGCCGTCGCGCTCGATAAGCATGGGATGCGCGCGATCGTCGTCGATATCGCGGATCCAGACGTGATCCACGCCGCCGGTTTCGACGGACGTGCCTCCGCTATCGCCAGCGCGCCGTATCGGATGCTCGGCACGATCGGGGTCCTCGATCGCCTCGAGGGCCAAGGCTGTCCGATCGCGGGCATACGCGTCAGCGACGGTCTGGAACCCGGGGCGCTCGATTTCGAACCCGGCTCGGATGACGGTGCGCTCGGCCATATGTTCGAGAACCGGCTGTTGCGGCGCGCGCTGTACGATGCCGCGGTGGCGGCGCCGAATGTCGATCTGCGCATGAAGACACGCGCGGTCTCCGTCGATCGCGGCGAACACGGCGTAGTGGCGACGCTCGATTCGGGCGCGACGGTGTCCGCGCCGTTGCTGAT
Source organism: Sphingomonas aliaeris (assembly GCF_016743815.1). NCBI lineage: Bacteria > Pseudomonadati > Pseudomonadota > Alphaproteobacteria > Sphingomonadales > Sphingomonadaceae > Sphingomonas > Sphingomonas aliaeris. Next base: position 3,770,585 of record NZ_CP061035.1, read on the forward strand.
CGCGGCGGAGGGGCGGAATTCCCCGACTCGCGACGCCGCCGGTATCCGTACCGCGCGCTGGACGTACGATCACGCCGCGATCGTCACCTCGCTGCACCACGAACATAGCCATGAGAATATCGCGTTCGAGATCTTCTATCCGCAAGGCCCGTTCGCGATCCTGCCGCTGAACGACGATGCCGACGGACACCGCTCCGCGATCGTCTGGTCGGTGTCGCGGGCCGAGGCGCCGGGCATGTTGAAACTGTCCGAACGCGGCTTCCTGGCGGAGGCGGAGAAGAAGATGGGTGGGTTCCTCGGCCGGTTGGGGCCATTGGGCGCTCGCTCCAGCTATCCGCTCGGCTTTCATCATGCGGCGCAGATCGTGTCGAACCGGCTAGCACTCGTCGGGGACGCGGCGCACGGTATCCACCCGATCGCGGGACAGGGCGTCAATGTCGGCTTCCGCGACGTGGCGACATTGGTCGAGGTATTGGTGGAGGGAAAACGCCTCGGCCTCGATCTGGGCGACCCGGCACTGCTCGCGCGCTACCAGCGCTGGCGCAGTCTGGACACGTTAATGGTGTCTGTGGCGACGGACGGCCTGCAGCGCCTGTTCGGCATCCCCGGCAAGACCGCCAACGCCGCCCGCCGCTTCGGTCTGTCGGCGGTGCAGAAGCTGCCCGCGCTGAAGGATCGCTTCATGGCCGAAGCGCGAGGTGAAAGTGGTGAAGTGCCGAAGTTGTTGCAGGGGATGAAAGTCTAGGATCGTTCGAGGTTTAAGGCGAACCGTCGCTTCTCCCGTCCATCGTCACCCCGGACTCGTTCCGGGGTCCACGGTTCGGCCCCGGGTATCGGCGAGAGGCTCCAGGGCACCGTTCGCGGCAGGGTGGACCCCAGAACGAGTCCGAGATGACGGTTGGAGAAAGTCCCGTTCCACGATCTCGAAGTTCGATCGGCCGCCTGCCGGCCGCTTTCTACTCACCCTTCAGCCGGATGCCTTCACCCAAAACCGTTCGTGCTGAGCTTGTCGAAGCACCTGTCCTCTGTACCCGTCCTTCGACAAGCTTGTCTGTCTGGAATGGTGTAATCGGCAAGGTGCCTGAGCCGGGTGGCCACCCGGCTCAGGCGGCGGATGTGAGGCCGTTCGACAAGCCGGTCGACAAAGACCGTTCCTGAGCAGGGCCACATCCGTCTTCCCAAACCCCGGACAGTTGCCTGGGGCCGTGCTTACGGACCCCGCATGACAAGCTTGGGAGACCGGATCATGTCACACTCCGACCTCTTTGTCGGCATCGATGTTGCCAAGGACGAACTCGTTATCCACGCTCATCCGGCAGGAATGCTCTGGCGGGTACCCAATACCAAGACCGGCATTGCCGCACTCGGCCGCAAGCTTGTCCGGCTTGCCGGTACGGCGTGCCTGCGGATCGGCTTCGAGGCATCGGGCGGTTACGAGCGCAAGCTCGCCATCCTGCTCGATCGGATGGACGTTACAGCCTATCTCCTCGATCCGGCACGCGTGCGCAGTTTCGCCCGTGCCGAGCGACAACTCGCGAAAACCGACCCACTCGATGCGGCCGTCATCGCGCGGTGTCTGGCAGCACTGCATCCCGAACTGACGCCCTATGTCCATGATCCCGAGGCCGTGAGGCTGGCCGAGCATGTCCGCATGCGCGATCTTGCCGTCGCCCAGGCGGTCCAGTTCGGCAATCAGTTGGAGAGCATCGCCGATCCCGCCATGCGCCGCCTCGTCGTCGCGCAGGTCGCACGGCTCAAGGCCCTGGTTCTGCGCATCGAAAAAGCCATTGCCAGCGTCATCGCCGCCTCGCCCGATCTGGCCGCTCGCGAAGCCCTGCTCCGCACAGCACCCGGCGTCGGGCCGGTCGTTGCCGCATGCCTGCTGGCACGCATGCCAGAACTCGGACGCCTCTCCAGTCGACAGGTCGCAGCGCTTGCTGGCCTCGCCCCCTTCGATCGCCAAAGCGGCAAGACCAGCCGGCCGGGGCGATGCTCGGGCGGCAGGCCCAGCATCAGACGTTGTCTCTATCTGGCCGCGCTCAGCATCGCGCGCTCGGGCAAGGGGCAACTCGCCGCTACCACCAACCGCCTGCGAGAGGCCGGCAAACCCTTCAAGCTTGCCATCGTCGCCACAATGCGAAAACTGCTCGTAACCCTCAACGCGATGGTCAAAAACAATACCGAATATCGCACCGCGTGAACACAGTTGCTCAGGACGAGCGGCGGGTATGTAACCGGCAATATGGGATCGTGCTGTGCGGCAACCGCACTCCGAGGAAAGACACCGGACCGAGTCGGCGCCTCACTGCAACGTCACCGATTCCTCGCCGTCATGCCGCCCGAAGAACTGCATCAACTGGATGATCAGCTCCGCACGCTCCTCGATCGCGCCAGCTTCCAGCAGCGCCTGTTTCGCCGCCACGTCGAACGGCGCGATCTGCGCGATACCGTTGACCAATGCCTCGTCATCCAGCCGCGTCACGGCTTCCCAATCGACCGCATAGCCCTGCGCATCGGCGAAACGGCGTGATTCCAGTTCCAGCGACGACCGGCGCGACAGCGACAGCGTGTCATCCGTCGCCAGGACCGGCAGCAACTCCGCCTCGACCTGCCGAAACGCGGTGGTCACATCGAGTTCGCGGACGATCCGGAACAGCGACACACCCTCCAGGATCAGATTGTAGCGTCCGTCGTCCAATGCTTCGAATTCCGCGATCTTGCCGACGCATCCGATCTCGAACAGCGGCGGCGGCTCGTTCGGCGCATAGGCGCCGGGGCGCGGCTGGATCATTCCGATTCGCCGATCGCGCGCCATCGCATCCATCATCATCGCCCGGTATCGCGGCTCGAAGATATGCAGCGGAAGATGCATGCCCGGGAACAGCAACGCGCCGGGCAGCGGGAAGACCGACAGACGCGTGGTGCCGTTCGCGGGGGCGATCATCCGAACAGGATCGCGGACAGCTTGCGACGCTGCTGCGACACCCAGGGATCTTCCAGCCCCACGACCTCGAATAGCTTCAGCAACTGCGTGCGCGCCGCCCCCTCGTTCCAGCCGCGATCCGCAGCGATGATCGCAAGCAGCGATTCGGCCGCCGCATCGCGGTCCCCGGCCGCCATCTGGCCTCCGGCGAGTTCGAAGCGCCTGGCATGATCGTCGGGATGCGCGGCGACATCGGCGGCGAGCGCGGACAGATCGTCCACCGGCCTCGCGTCACGCGCCAGCGCCAGCGCAGATTTCGCGCGTTCGATCTCAGCGGCGTTTGTGATCTCCTCGGGTAGGGCCGCAATCGCCGCGTCCGCCTCGTCCAGCCGGTTCGCCGCGACCAGCGCCCGGATCAACCCCGACTGCACCGCAACGTGATCCGGCGCCATGTCCACCAACTGCGCGAAGACCGACAGCGCGCGCTCCGCTTCGCCCTCGGCCAGCACTTGTTCGCCCATCGCGATCAACGGCGCGAGTTCTGCCTCCAGGTCAGCGGCCGGGCTCTGGATCGGCAGCTTGGCGAGGATCTGGTCCAGCATCGTCTTCAACTGCGATTCTGTCCGCGCCGGCGTCAGGTCCGCGACTAACTGCCCCTGGAACATCGCATAGACAGTAGGGATCGACTTGATCTGGAATTGCGCCGCGATGAACTGGTTCTTGTCGGTATCGACCTTGGCCAGGATCACGCCCTTCTCGGCATAATCCGCCGCGACTTTCTCCAGCACCGGGGTCAGTGCCTTGCACGGGCCGCACCATTCCGCCCAGAAATCGATGATGACGAGGTTCGCCATCGACGGTTCGACGACGTCGCGCCGAAAGCCCTCGACCGCTTCGCGTTCCGCCGCGCTCATACCCAAGGTGGCCAAGATAAACTCCGTCCGTGTGGTTCAAAGCCTTATGTGGGGGGGGCCGCGCCGTCACGCCAACCCTTTTCGTATCTTGTACATCGGGGCTTGCCGAGTCCGAATACCGCTGCTAATGGCCCCGCTCCCCGCCCGGTATCGCTACCGGGCCCGGCGCCAGAGCGGGCGTAGCTCAGGGGTAGAGCACAACCTTGCCAAGGTTGGGGTCGAGGGTTCGAATCCCTTCGCCCGCTCCAGCGACTTCCGGATTATCGGAAGTCTGCATCTATCTTCTGCGTATTTGTATTTTACCCCACGCGCCGTGTTGTGCGTCGGATGCCGAATTGCTGCGACTTTTTGCGCGTCTGCTATTGTTGTGGACGGTCTTAACGCGCCTCAATAAACGCACGAGATGAGAACGGATAAGACTTCAGAGCTCGACAAACCTGATACACAGATAAAAAAATCTGGTTGTTGTCGGAAAATCCAACGATATAATTATCTTGTACGATCTTTCTTTCTGTATTTGTTTTATGCGTTTTCGGTCGTGCTATTCTTTTGGCCGTCGATCGTCAGCGGATTTGATCTGGGCTTTGGCGATAGAGCGGATGGAATCATCGAGATTTCGATCCTCGAGCATTGGCACAACGTTTTCCGCGGCGAGGCGGATTGGACGACGACTGCGTATTTCTATCCATATACCGATACCTTGGGATATAATGACGGATACTTTCTATACGGGGTGATTTACTCGTTCTGGAGAGCATTTGCCGATCCGTTTCATGCGGACGTCTTGAACATCGTGACGTTCAAGACGATCGGATTTTTGCGGCATATGTACTGGTCTCGCGCTCGCTGGCTTGGGGGCGTGTTCCCGCCCTGATAGTCGCCTCGCTGTGGACGATTTCCGGAAACATCTCGCTTCAGGCGGTGCACGCACAATTGCAGAGCGTGGCGTTGTTGCCGGTCGCCATGATCCTCGGAATATCTGCCATTCGCGCAGAACAGGCTGGCAGGTACCTCGGCGCACGGACGCTCGGGGTAGCGTTGGGCGGCCTGATGGCAGCGTGGTTGATGACCGCATATTATATGGCCTGGTTCACCATATTTTCGGGTGGGCTATACCTGCTGTGTTGGGCCGCGCTCACAGGCAATCTGCGGTTGGTTGCGGCGATCGGTCTGATGCGGCGTCATGCCGGATCGTTGATATTCGTTGGATTGGCCTTCGCCATTCTGATCATTCCGTTCCTGTCGGTTTATCTGCCGAAGGCGCGGGAAACAGGCGGCCAGTCCTACGGTCACGTACTTGGATATCTGGTCACGCCCGTGATCGACATGGTGAATGTCGGACCCGGTAACTACGTCTGGGGCTGGATCTTCCGCGGCTTGCAGGCCAGGCTCGGAGGGATTTTCCCGTCCGATCCCATGCTGCCGGGACGTGTTCTCGGTGGCGAGCATATTTCAGGCATACCGCTGGCGTTTTTTGCGTTGGTCGTAACCGCAATCTGGCGTCTGCTCGCTGGTAAGTCCGGCGATAAGGACCGATCGATTTCGGTCGAGCTGCGTGCATTTGCCCTGGCGGTGCTGATCGCATGGATCCTGACACTCCAATTCTGGAAGGCTTCCCCGTGGGGGCTGGTGTACGCATTGGTGCCGGGGGCGAAGGGCATGCGCGTCGTATCGCGATATCAGCTATGGTTGGTTCTACCTTTTCTTCTGATTGTCGTTGCGGCCTGGCGACGGCAGGCGGCAAGGCTGGCGCGGTCCTCGCCATGGTTGGCGTTATTGATCGGGCTGTTCCTGATCGCCGAAAATCTCAACGCACAATCGCCGGCCGAACTGAGCCGTGTGATTCAATTGCGGGCCTTTGCGAGCGTCCCGCGACCGCCGACAGACTGCGAAAGCTTCTACGTCGTGGCGGCCCGGCGTACGGAACCACTCTATATCGACGCCGAAAGGAACGCGCTCTACCCGCATAACGTTGATGCGATGCTGCTGGCCGAATTGTGGCGAGTACCGACGATCAACGGCTTCTCCACCTTTAACCCGCCCGACTGGAACTTTGCCAGGCCATTGGCGCGCGATTACGATGCGCGCATTACAGACTATGTGCGCCGGCATGGCTTACGACACGTCTGCCGTCTCGATATTAGGGACGTCAGACCGTGGCGCCGCTTGGTTCCGGCAAACTAGCGGACCGTGCGAACTGCCTCGGATCCCGGCAGGCGAGCATTTATACTGCGATAGGGTTGCTGGCGATCCGCTTATCTGTTCGGTGAGCAGCGGCTTGCCGCACGAGCCGGCTGTCGGGCTATACAGGACGCATGACCAAAGCATCGATTCGCGTCGGCATCGGCGGCTGGACCTACGAACCCTGGCGCGGCACCTTCTTTCCGGAGGGGCTGGCGCATAAGCGCGAACTGGAATTCGCGTCGCATGTGATGACCGCGATCGAGGTGAACGGCACCTATTACAGCCGCCAGAAACCCGCGACCTTCGCGACCTGGGCGAAGACCGCGCCCGACGGGTTCGTCTTCGCGCTGAAGGCCAGCCGCTATTGCACCAATCGCAAGATCCTGGCCGAGGCAGGCGAATCGATCGACAAGTTCCTGGGACAGGGGATCACCGAGCTGGGCGACAAGCTCGGCCCGATCCTGTGGCAGTTCATGGCGACGAAAAAGTTCGATGCGGGGGATTTCGGCGCGTTCCTGAAGCTGTTGCCGGCGAAGCAGGACGGGATCGCATTGCGTCATGCGGTGCATGTCCGCCACGAATCGTTCGCCGTCCCCGAATTCGTCGCGATGGCGCGGGCGGCGGGGGTGACGATCGTCTATGCTGATTCCGCCGAATATCCCGCGCTTGCGGATATCACCGGCGACTTCGTCTATGCCCGGCTGGAAAATGCGTGGGAGGATGTCGCGACGGGCTATACCGATGTGGAACTGGATCGATGGACGGACCTTGCGCGGGACTGGGCGGCCGGCACGGCACCCGACGGCCTGCCCTATGCCGACACCGCGAAGCCGACAAAAGCCACCCGCGATACGTTCGTCTTCTTCATCAATGGCGCGAAGGTCAGGGCGCCGGCCGGTGCGCTGGCGATGATCGAGCGGCTCAAACGATAGGGGAGCCGCTCACGTCGCCGGCGTAAGCGTCCCCGGAATATCCGTCGGATTGGTCTGGCCGGTGATCGCGGCCGCTTCGATCGTATCCAGCGCCTGTCGCGCGCCGATATAGCGCCGCGCCGCCGCCGTCCACCGCACCGCCTGTGGCGCGCCCGGCATCCGCGCGACCTCGGCCAGCGCGCTTTCAACCTTGTTGGTATCCAGCATCTGCTTGGCCCGCGCCAGCCGGTCGACCGGTAGCGGGGACGGTGTGTCCGATCGGTGAATGACGACCAGATTGGTCAATTCGCGACCCAGACTGCGGAGCCAGCCCGTGCTCGCCTGGCCGGTGACAAGTTCGCTACCGATCCCGTCCAGCCCGGCGCGGAGTTCGGCGATCGTCACCGGCTCACGCGCAGCCTGCAGGATCGCGGCGACGGCATGCGGCTGCGTCGCGCCGAAGCGGGTGCGCAACTGATCCTCGATATAGCCGAGCCGCAGCCCGCGATCGAGTGCCCGGCGCGCGGCGAAGGCGACCATCATCCCCTCCGCACGCGTGGCATAGCCCGAGGCGGCCTGCGCATCGCTGCCGACGCGAGCGGTGCGCTGTTCCAGATCGGCGAGGCGACCGGCCAGTTCGGTTTCGCGCGTAGACAGTGCGTTCAGGTCGATCACCGGGGCCGCTACGGGCGCGGGTGCGCCGTTTGCGGGGACGACCACGACGGGCAGTTTCGCGGCGGCGACGGGGGTGGTGGCTTCGGGCGGAAACCACAGGCTCCAGTAATGCATCGTCGCGGCCATCGCGGCGAGCCCGAGCAGGAACGCGAAGGCGGCGATGACGGCCGGCCATCGGACGCGGGGCTTGGCCGGTGCCACCAGCGGGGTCGGCATGAAATCGCTCATGCCTCGCCTTATCCCTGCGTCTGCGAAGCCGGTCAATCGGCCAGCTTACGGGCAGCGGCGAGCAATGCATCGTCGGTCGGCTCCGACGCGGCGACCGCGCCCGCCCAGCCGGTTCCGGCGGCGTTCAAAACTGCGGGGCTGATCGCGGCAATGCGATATTGGTCGCGCGCGTTCACGAGGTCGGCGAAGGCCCGTGCGGCGCGTACCGAATGGAGCAGTACGATCGAGTCTCGCAACTCATCGACCCTCTTGGCTGCTACCAACAGCGCGGCACTGGCATAGACGGACAGGGCGGTGGCGACGATGCCGCCCGGCGCGATCATCCGGTCGCGCCCACCGAGATACAGCGCGCGTGCGATGCCGCGGGTTTGGGCATGCGCGAGCAAAGCGGCAGCGTCTTTATTTCCCACAGAAACGACGCGAAAACCTGCATTCCGCGCCGCATCCGCCGTCGTCCGCCCGACCGCGAATACGGGCAGCCTATCCAGTTCCGCAAGGCCGGGACCTGCATGGCGCAGCGTGTTCGCGCTCGTCAGGATCAGGGCATCGTGCAGGTCGGGATCGGGCGGCGTCCAGGCAAGCGGCCGCACTTCGAACAAGGGCATCCGGATCGCCGTCAGGCCGAGCGCGGCTATGCGGGCGGCGGTAGCGGCGTTGCCCGGCTCGGGCCGCAGCACCGCCAGCGCGCGGGTCATGCGGCGAACAGCGCCCGTACCAGTGGCGGCGCCCGGTCGAGCAAATCACGCGCGACCCGTTCGGCAAGGTCGCCGTCATCCGCGCCACCTTCCCCTTCGCCTGCCACGAACAGGCTGCCATCCTCGGCAAGCAATTCCGCGCGCAAGGTGACCGTCGTGCCGTCTATCGAAGCGAAGGCCGCGACGGGTGAGTGGCAATCCGCCCGCAACGCCGCCAGCATGGCACGTTCGACCAGCACGCACGTCCGCGTCGGCAGGTGATCGATTGCCCCGACAATCTCTCGCGCCCGGGCATCGTCGGCGCGCGTCTCGATACCAACCGCACCCTGTGCCGGGGCGGGCAACATCGTCTCGACCGGGATCGCGACGCCGATATCATGCCGTCCGAGCCGCTCCAGCCCCGCGGCGGCGAGCAAGGTCGCATCCACCTCTCCGGCGGCAAGCTTGGTCAGCCGCGTATCGACATTGCCGCGGAACAGCACGATCCTCAGGTCCGGGCGAGCGCGCAGCATCTGCGCGGCACGGCGCGGCGAACTGGTGCCGACGATGCCGTCCCGCCGGATCGCCGCGATAGATTCCGCCCCGATCAGGCGATCGCGCACGTCCGCGCGCGGCAGCATCGCGACGATCGCGATGGCGCTTGGGCGGACCGTTTCGACATCCTTCATCGAATGCACCGCGCAATCGATCTCGCCGTCCAGCAGCGCACGATCGAGCTCCTTGGTCCACAAGGCCTTGCCGCCGATCTCGGCGAGCGCGCGATCCTGTACCCGGTCGCCCGTCGTGCGGATAGGCACGATCTCGACCGCGCCGTCGCTCCATCCATGCGCGGCGTACAGCGCATCGCGCACCATGCTAGCCTGGGTCAGGGCGAGTGGCGATCCACGGGTGCCAAGGCGGAAAGGTTGAGCCATCGTGCCCACCCGCTAGAAGAAGTGCCGCCGCTCGACAAGTTCGCGACAAATTCCGGCCGAGGCGTTAAAGCGTGCGGATGGCACTCATTCTCGGTCTAGAATCCTCGTGCGACGAAACCGCCGCCGCTTTGGTGACCAGCGACCGCAACATCCTGGCGCATCGGCTGGCAGGACAGGAGGCGGAGCATCGTCCGTTCGGCGGCGTCGTTCCTGAAATCGCCGCGCGTGCCCATGTCGAAGCCTTGATGCCGCTGATCGAGGGTGCGCTGTCCGATGCGGGCAAAACCTTGTCGCAGGTCGATGCGATCGCCGCGACGGCGGGCCCGGGGCTGATCGGCGGGGTCATGGTCGGCCTCGTCACGGGCAAGGCGCTGGCGCATGCCGCCGGCAAGCCGCTGATCGCGGTCAACCATCTCGAAGGGCATGCGCTGTCGCCGCGGTTGAGCGATCCCGATCTGGAATTTCCCTATCTGCTGCTGCTCGTCTCGGGCGGGCATTGTCAGTTGCTGCTGGTCGAGGGCGTTGGCGCGTATCGACGCCTTGCCACGACGATCGACGATGCGGCGGGGGAGGCGTTCGACAAGACCGCCAAATTGCTCGGCCTCGGATTTCCGGGCGGCCCGGCGGTGGAGCGCGCTGCGGCATCGGGCAATCCGTTCGCCGTGCCGCTCCCGCGACCGTTGAAAGGCTCCGTAGAACCGCATTTCTCCTTTGCCGGGCTGAAAAGCGCGGTGTCGCGCGCGGTCGATTCGGGGCAATGGCGCGCGGAGGACATCGCGGCTTCGTTCCAGCAGGCGGTGGTCGATTGCCTCATCGATCGCACGACGCGCGGCCTGCACAAGGCGGACGGGGCCACCGCCTTGGTCGTGGCGGGCGGGGTCGCGGCGAATCAGGCGGTGCGGAATGCCCTTCAGGCGCTGGCGGCGGAGAACGGCCTGCGCTTCGTCGCGCCGCCTTTGTGGCTGTGTACCGACAATGCTGCGATGATCGGCTGGGCCGGCGCGGAACGGTTCGCCGCCGGGTTGACCGATCCTCTGGACATCGCCGCCCGCCCGCGCTGGCCGCTCGATCCCGCGGCGGAGGCAGTGCGCGGCGCGGGGGTGAAGGCATGAAGATCGGCGTCATCGGCGGCGGCGCCTGGGGCACCGCTCTGGCGCAGGTCGCGGCGCGTGGCGGGCGCGAGATATTGCTCTGGGCGCGCGAGGATGAGGTGGTCGCCTCGATCAATGCCGATCACGTCAACACCATGTTCCTATCCGCTATACCCTTGCCCGAAACGATCCGCGCGACCGGCGATATCGGCGAACTGGCGGGATGCGATGCGCTTCTGGTCGTCGCGCCCGCGCAACATGTCCGGTCGGTGCTCGGCGCGATCCGGATTGGTACGATGCCGCTGGTGTTGTGCGCCAAGGGGATCGAGGCGGGCACGCGCCTGCTGGTCGGCGAAGTCGCGCGCGCGGTGCAGCCCGACGCGCCGATCGCGGTCCTGTCTGGCCCGACCTTCGCACACGAAGTCGCCGCGGGTCAGCCGACCGCAGTGACGTTGGCCTGCGAGGACGAGGCGCTCGGCGCGCGGCTGGCGGCGCGGCTCGCCGGACCGGCCTTCCGCACCTATGCATCCAGCGACGTGGTCGGTGCGGAGATCGGCGGCGCGGTGAAGAACGTGCTCGCGATCGCGTGCGGTGTGGTCGAGGGCGCGGGGCTCGGCCAGAATGCCCATGCGGCACTGATCGCGCGGGGATTTGCGGAGATGACCCGGTTCGGCCTCGCCCGTGGCGCGCGGAGCGAAACGCTTGCCGGACTGTCGGGGCTCGGCGATCTGGTGCTGACCTGTTCCTCGACCAGTTCGCGCAATTTTTCGCTCGGCGTCGGGTTGGGACAGGGCCGCGCCGCCGCCGAATTGATGGCCGACCGCCGCACCGTCGCCGAAGGAGCCTTCACCGCGCCCGTCCTTCGCGAAGCGGCCCGTGAGGCCGGCGTCGCGATGCCGGTCAGCGAAGCGGTATGCGCCCTGCTCGAAGGCGCGAACGTGACCGAAGTCGTCGGTGCCCTGCTCGCCCGCCCGTTGACTCGCGAAGGGGTTTAGCCGGGGTTGCTCGCCCCCGGGTGTTCGTTCCGAACCTCTTCGAAACGAACGGGGATGATGAACCTTAGTCCTACCGCCCCAACACCCGCGCCGAAAGTGCCGCGCAATTCGCATCCCCTGCAACCGGCTCATGCTTACCGGATATCGCGCGACCGATCGCCTTGAGGATGTTGCCCGCCGACTTCACCTCGCGCGGCACGACGATCTCAGGTGCCCGGATCGACCCCGTCACGCTGACCGATCCGGGCAGCCGCAGGACGGTATCCCGCTTGGGCGCACCGGTCAGCCGGATCGCCAGCGCTTCGGAGGGAAACGACACCGTACCCTCCCCGCGCGACTGGCTTTCGCTCGTGTCGATCAGCAGCGGGTCGGCCCGCCCGACACCGTTCCGCACGTCCAGTCCGATCGCCATGCAGCGCAACGCCGCGCGTTTGCGCTCGTCCGCGGTCAGCGCACGTCCCGCGTCGAACCCGATCATCGCCGCGATCTTCACGGGCAGCGATCCGTCGCGCGCGAACAGCCCGATCTTGCCGCTCGAGCGCCCAACTGCTTCGCGGATCGTATCGCCCGTGCCCGTCAGCCTCGCACGGCCATCGACGCGACCTTCGACCGCGCTGATATTGCCGGCGATCGCCGCGACATTACTGTTTCGTAGCGCCAGATCGATAGTCACCAGAGGTTCCGGCCGTCCGCCCCGCTGATCGACGCGTATCGATCCGGTGATCGCACCCTCCCGCAGGCCGATCCGCAACGGGGAGAAGAGCAACAGTTGGCGATCCATCGTCACCTTGCCCGCCAGCGATGTCAGCGTCGATGGACCGGAACTGTCCACGATCCTTTTTGCGGAAACGGTGATCGTTCCGTCCGTCCGGTCGATCTTGCCGATATTGATCCGCGTCGCCGGGATCAGCCGCGGTCCGATCGCGCGTTCCAGCGCCCGACCCTTGGCAAGCCCCGAATTGGTTGAGAGGTCGTCAAAATTCAGCGTGCCGAATGCGACGTCCCCGGCCAGGTTCGTGCGACCATCGCGCTTTTTCACGTCAAGCCGGCCCGTCAGGTCCGACCCCCCGATCGTGCCCGACAGACCGGTGATGATCCAGTCTGGTGACTCGCGGCGGACATGCGCCTTCAACCGCACCGGCTGCGTGCCGAACAGCCCGGCCTCGATCACACCGTCCAGCATCTTCAGATCGCTGGCGCGTGCGGTGAGGTCTAGGGTCATGCCATGCGTATCCAGCGGCGCGTCCATCGTGCCGCGCGCTTCCATGCCGAGCGCAGGGCCGTCGATCTTCGCCGTGAACGGCCAGGGGCGATTGCCCAGACCTTCGATGGCGGTTCCGGTGAAAGCGATCTTGACCGGGGATCCGCGCACGATCCCGGTTCCGGAGAGACGTAATCCGCGCGACGTATCGGCGCTCAGCGCGGCAGTGAAGCTACGGTCGGCCTTCGCATCGCGGTAGCTGATCGTGCTGTCCTCGACCGTCAGTCCTGTGAGTCGTGCACCCGAACCGCCTGATCCGCCGCCCTTCCCGCTGCTCCAATTCTCCCGCTTGTCAGCCGCCCGCACCAGCGCGAGGTGCATGCCCCGTATACGGATCGAATCAGGGCGGAACCGGCCGATCAACAGCGGCAGCGCGTGAAAGGTCACGTCGGCCTGCTCGACCCGCGCAAGATCTCCCCGCCCTGCCCATTCCACCTGCGGAATACGTACGTTGCGGATGCGGATAGTGGGATCGAAGGAAAACGTATCGAGCCGCTCAATCGATCCGATCATCGTCGCCTGTCCGAAGCGATCCCGCAACCGCCCCTCGATCGTCGAGCGCAAGGCGCCCCAGGGAAATATGGCGAGTACCAGCAGGGTGACGGTTGCGATGGCGAGGATCGCTCCTGCAGCCCAATGGAGCCGTCGGTCGGCGAAAATCGTACGCGTGGTCACGAATGCGGGACGCGCGCCGCCAGGCAATCGTTCCGCGGACGTATCAGAAATCGACCGCGATGCCCTTCAACTCCCAGTCGCCGTAGCGCGTGGGATCGCGCCCGAGAGGGTCTTCGGGCTGCGCGTGCGGCGTCTTTTCGGGTTCCGGCACGGGCGGGCTTTTCGACAGATAGGCCGGCGGTTTCACATGCGGGGGGCGGTCGGCCATGCTCGTTTCCTTGGGCGCTGGGGGCCTCTAACATCGGGGCTCGTACGTCATGCCGCAAGCCGTTCGCCTTTACATCGCCTGCCCGCCTCCCCAATGACAGGGCATGCCTCCACAATCACAATCCTCCGACACGCGCTTCGATCCGCCGGGCGTGCCTGCGCGCCGGGCGGCGCTGAAACTGCTCGATGCAGTGCTGCGTCAGGGACTGCCGCTCGAATCCGCGCTTGATCGCGCTACGGCCGGAATCGACCGCAGCGACGACCGCGCGCTGGCCCGGGCCATTGCGGCGGAGACGTTGCGCCGCCTGACCGATCTGGACGCATTGATCGACTCGGCCACCGCGCGCCCCCTGCCGGACGATGCGAAAGCGCGTTTCGCGCTGCGTATCGCCCTGGTTCAGGCGCTGGCGCTCGGCACGCCGTCGCATGCCGCGATCGCCACCGTATTGCCGTTGGTCGATGGCGGCCCGCGCAAGCTGGTCCACGGCGTGTTCGGCACGCTGTCCCGGCGCGGCGACGCCCTGCCTGAAATTCCGACCTTGCCCGACGCCACCGCGATCCGCTGGCATGCCGCCTGGGGCGATGACGGCATCGAGGGCGCGGAACAGGCGATAGCGGTACCTCCGCCGCTCGATCTGACGCTTGCCGATCCGTCTCGAACGGAGGAATGGGCGGAGCAGCTCGCCGGTGAATCGCTGATGCCCGGGCATGTCCGCCTGCCCGGCGGGCACGTTCCCGAAATGCCCGGGTTCGAGCAAGGCGCATGGTGGGTCCAGGATATCGCCGCGTCGCTGCCCGCGCGGCTGATCGGCACCGGAACCGGTACCGCGCTCGACATCTGCGCCGCGCCGGGCGGCAAGACGATGCAACTCGCGGCGGCCGGCTGGACGGTCACCGCGCTCGACAATTCGCCCACCCGGATCGAGCGCCTGACGGACAACCTCGCGCGGACCAAACAGGCGGCGGATATCGTCACTGCCGATGCGTTGCTGTGGAAGCCTCCCGCGCAAGCCGATGCGGTGTTGATCGACGCGCCGTGCAGCGCGACCGGCATCTTCCGTCGCCATCCCGACGTGCTGTACCGCGTCCGCCCCTCCGTCATTTCCGAAATGGCAGCGTTGCAGGAACGCATCTTCGCGCGCGCTGCAGACTGGGTGAAACCGGGCGGTACGCTCGTCTATGCCACCTGTTCGCTGGAGCCGGCCGAAGGCGAGGAACAGTTGCGCCGGTTCCTGTCGGTACGGTCCGATTACCGTATCGATCCGGTGCGTCAGGATGAATTGCCTGACGGATTGGTCCCGCACGCCGATGGATACTTGAGGACCTTGCCGGGAATGCTTCGCGATGTCGGTGGCTTGGACGGGTTTTTCATGGTCAGGCTGATCCGCGCCGGTTGAGCGTCTTGCGGCATGAGTCAGCCATGCTAGAGACTGCGCCATGCAACAGCCAGTCCGTATCGCCCCATCCATTTTGTCCGCCGATTTCGCGCGACTGGGCGAGGAGGTGCGTGCAATCGACGCCGCCGGAGCGGACTGGATCCATGTCGACGTGATGGACGGCCACTTCGTGCCCAACATCACGATGGGGCCGATGGTCGTGAAGGCGATCCGCCCCCACACGACGAAACCGATCGACGTGCATCTGATGATCGCGCCCGTCGATGCGTTTCTGGAAGATTTCGCGAATGCGGGCGCCGATACGATCAGCGTGCATGTCGAGGCCGGACCGCACACGCATCGCAGCCTCCAGCACATCCGGTCGATGGGCAAGCGCGCGGGTGTCGTGCTGACCCCGCAGACGCCGGCCAAGGCGCTGGATTATCTGCTGGACTCGGTCGATCTCGTGCTCGTGATGAGCGTCAATCCCGGCTTTGGCGGGCAAAGCTTCATCGAAAGCCAGCTGAAGAAGATCGCGGCGATCCGCAAGATGATCGATGCCGGCGGGTTCGACGTCGATCTCGAGGTGGATGGCGGGATCGATCACCTCACCGCACCACGCGCGATCGCCGCGGGAGCCGACGTGCTGGTCGCCGGTACCGCGACCTTCCGCGGCGGGCCGGACGCCTATGCTGCGAACATCGCCGGGTTGAAGACGGGAACGGTCGCCGGGTGAGCGATTCGGGTGGCAGCGACGGGATCGACGAAGGCAAGCGGCTGATCAAGCTGGGTGGCGATACCGGCCTGTCGCTCGCCGAACGCATTTCCGAACGCTTCCATCGGCTGACGTGGCGCACCCCGATCCACGGCGTGAAGCTGCGCGGACGTCATCCGCTGAAGCTGATCGCGGTGCCCGACGATCCCTTCATGGGCGATCCGCGCCGCGGTCAGGCGTTGCTTGCCGGAGAAATGACGTTCCGCGGTGAAACGCATGCGGTCGATACGCTGTTCGATCGCAAGTCGCTGCAATCGCGCGCGTTCGTCGAATATCTGCAAAGTTTCGCCTGGCTGCGCGACCTGTCCACCGTCGCGACGCGTGCCCAGGGTGCGCCGATCGCCGAACAGGTGATGCGCGGTTGGCTGGCGCTGCACGCGGACAAGGTGACCGAACCCGCATGGCGCGCGGATCTATGGGGGCGCCGCATCCTGTTCTGGACCGCGCATGCGCCGCTGATCCTGTCCTCCGCCGACCTCGTCTATCGCAGTTCGGTGCTCAACACGCTGGCGCGGGGCGCACGGCATATCGATCGTGGTGCGGAGAAAATGGCACCGGGCGCGCCGCGTATCGCCGCGATGAGCGGGGTGTGCGCCGCAGGTCTGCTGATCGCGGGCGGCGATGCACGGCGCGGCGGGATGGAGGCGGCGCTTAACCGCGCGATCGCCGGATCGGTGTTCGATGATGGCGGCAGCGTGGCGCGCTCGCCCATGGCGCATCTCGACATTATCATGCTGCTGACGATGTTGCGCGAGACGTACGAATCGCGTCGCCTGTCCGCCCCTGCGACGCTGGAGGATGCGCTCGCGCGGATGGTCCCGGCCTTGCTCGGGGTATGCCTGGGAGACCGCGGGCTATCCAGCTGGCAGGGTGGCGGACCAGTGCCTGCCGAAATGCTGGCGCAGGTGATCGAGGCCACCGGTATCCGCGCCCGCCCGCTGCGTCAGGCGCGCGACTGGGGCTATCAACGGCTGTCCGCCGGGTCCGCGATCGTCGTCATCGACGCAGCGCCCCCTCCGGTCGCGCGTCTGGTGGAGGGCGGATGCGCCTCCACGCTGGCGTTCGAAATGTCGGACGGGCCACACCGGCTGGTGGTCAATTGCGGCGGCGCTCGTGCAGCGGTCTCGCAGCTGCTGCCTAATCTCGCGGATGGATTGCGCACCACTGCGGCGCATTCCACGCTGGTCGTCGGCGACAGCAATTCGACCGCGATCCATGCGGACGGAACGCTCGGTCGTGGTGTAGCCGAGGTCGAACTGACCCGGCAGGAGGCGGAACATTCCAGCCGGATCGAGGCGAGCCATGACGGCTATGCGCGCCGCTACGGTTTCGTCCACCGCCGCCAATTGGTACTCAGCAACGATGGCAAGGAATTGCGCGGCGAGGATATGCTGCTGCCCGCCGGGAAACGCCGGAAAAGCGCCGCCGCAACACTGTTCGCGCTGCGCTTCCATCTGGGCAAGGGCGTGCAGGTATCCCCCACCGCCGACGGTATGGCTGCGATCCTGCGCCTGCCCGGTGGAACGTTGTGGCAATATCGCTGCCGCGGCGGGACGCTCAGCGTCGAGGACAGTCTCTGGATCGATCCGGAGGGGCGTCCGGTCGGCACCCAGCAACTGGTTGTGACCGGCGAATCGCCTCCCGGCGGCGCAAGCATCAGCTGGGCCTTGAAGCGCGCCATCTGAACGGGCAAAGCGCGCGCGCTTGCCCCGCATATCGTTCCGGTCGAGCCTGTCGCAGCCGCGCCGCCGCGCGTGCAGCCGACCGGCCGGCCGCGGACGGACGATTGGAATTGATCTATGACGACCATCCCCATCCGCCGCGCGCTCCTGTCCGTTTCCGACAAGACGGGCATCGTCGATCTAGGCCGCGCGCTGGCGGCCAATGGCGTCGATCTGGTATCGACCGGAGGCACGGCCAAGGCGTTGCGCAATGCGGGGCTCGATGTACGCGATATCAGCGACCTGACCGGTTTCCCGGAGATGATGGATGGGCGGGTCAAGACGTTGCACCCGATCGTGCATGGCGGGCTGCTCGCGGTTCGCGACAATGCGGAGCATGTCGCGGCGATGCAGGAACATGATATCGGCGCGATCGACCTCGTCGTCGTCAACCTCTATCCGTTCGCCGCGACCGTCGCCAAGGGAGCCGAACGGCCGGAAATCATCGAGAATATCGATATCGGCGGCCCGTCGATGATCCGCTCCGCCGCGAAGAATCATGCGTTTGTCGCGATCGTCACCGATCCGGCGGATTACGCGCTGCTGACGGACGCCAGTACGACGCTGGAGGATCGCCGGAAACTTGCCGCCAAGGCCTATGCCGCCACGGCTGCCTATGACGGCATGATCGCGCAATGGTTCGCTTTTTCCGATCAGGGCGAATCCTTCCCCGACATCCTGCCGCTGACGCTGAAGCACGGACAGGCGCTGCGCTATGGCGAGAATCCGCACCAATCGGCCGCCTTCTACACCGCGACCGGCCCCGCCGCGCGTGGGATCGGACAGGCGCGTCAGGTGCAGGGCAAGGAGCTGAGCTACAACAACCTCAACGACGCGGACGCCGCGCTCGATCTCGTCAGCGAATTCGCCGGCGCTGATCCCAGCGTCGTGATCGTCAAGCACGCCAATCCTTGCGGTGTCGCTACCGCGGCAACCCTGTCGGTGGCTTATGAGGCGGCATTCGCGTGCGATACCGTGTCGGCGTTCGGCGGGATCATCGCGCTCAACCGTCCGCTGGACGCCGCCACTGCGCGCGCGATCACTGGGATCTTCACCGAAGTCGTCATCGCCCCCGATGCGGACGAGGAAGCCCTGGCGATCTTTGCGGCAAAGAAGAATTTGCGGCTGCTGCTGACCGGCGACCTGCCCGATGCCGCGCGGCCCGGTCTGCTCGCCAAGTCGATCACTGGCGGCTGGCTGTTGCAGACGCGCGACAATGGCACGCCGGGGGAGTTGAAGGTCGTTACGAAGCGCAGCCCGACCGTACAGGAACTGGCGGATTGCCGGTTCGCTTGGACGGTGGCCAAGCATGTGAAGTCCAACGCGATAGTCTATGCGAAGGGCGGCATCACCGCCGGCATCGGCGCAGGCCAGATGAACCGGCTCGAATCCGCGCGAATCGCTGCGTGGAAGGCGAAGGACGCCGCCGACAAGGCGGGTTGGGGCGAAGCGCGTACGATCGGCTCGGCCGTCGCGTCGGACGCCTTCTTCCCGTTCGCCGATGGACTTCTCGCCGCGGTCGAGGCTGGCGCGACCGCGGTGATCCAGCCAGGCGGCTCGATCCGCGACGAGGAAGTGATTGCGGCCGCGGACGCGGCGGGCCTCGCGATGGTCTTCACCGGAATGCGTCACTTCCGGCACTGATACGGGCGCCTAGCGTATAGAAGATTGGTTCACGCGGAGCCGCGGAGAAAGAAAGGATACAACCTTTTCTTCGCGTTTTCGCGCCTTCGCGAACCGATCTTCTCAGCCGAAAAAGACGTCAGCCTGCGGCGCTGTCCTTCGGCATCGACTTGAACAAGGCCCGATCCGCCGGGGTAAGTGCCCATCTGAACAGCACGAACAGATAGGTCGCGGCAATCGCCGGGATGCCGAACACCACCTCCGCCCATTCGTAACGGCGCGGCAACCAGGTAAATACGGTGCCGACGACGATCGCGGCCAGCGCGCCCCACAGCATCGGCCATCGCCACCCCGCGACGCGCGCCTTCAACAGGTGCGACAGGAAATTGGACTTGATGACCGATGTCAGCCCGACCGACAGCAGCAATGCCAGCGCCGGTCCAGCCGCCTGATAATTGACCGGCCAGCCCACGCCGCGCATCGCGAAGATCAAGCCAAAGCTAAGCCCGATCTGAAAGCCCAGCATACCTAGAGAAATCAGCAGGTTACGGAACCGAGCAATGTAAACGAGCGCGCTTTCCGAAACCGCCCCGGTCGATGCGGCCGCCTCCGCCGTCAGCAGGAACCCCAGGGCCGCGGTGCCCGCGACGAATTGTGGTCCGACGATCCCCATCACCGCTTCGCCCGGGATCGACCCCATCAGCGCGAGCCCGACCTGCGCCGCCATGATCCAGAAACCCACCTGTCGGATCTGCGCCGCCACCGCTTCCTTATCGTTACGGGCAAGCGCCGTGGTCACGACCGGCCCCAGGATCGGATCGAAGCTCGTCTTCAGCTTGCCGGGGATCGAGGCGACCTGTTGCGCCATGTAATAGATGCCAACGATCTTCGGTTCGAACATCACACCCAGGATGAACCGGTCGACGTTACGCGTGCCCCATTCGATCGCATCGGCACCCGCCAGCGGCGCGTTGCGCCGGGCGAGACGGAGCAGAATGCTAGGCCGCGGACGCCACCCATAAGGCAGACCATAGCTGCGGATGAACGGGATCAGCGACGCGATCAAGGCCGCTGCCATCGAAGCGATATAGGACAGGACCAGCCCGTCACGCAGCGAATAGAAGGAGAAAGCCCAGGCCGCGATGCTGATCGTCCACGGCTCGATCACCGCGCGCGCCGTTACCGTGGCCTTGACGTTGCGGCGATAGGCGAGTGCCGCAAGGCTGATGTCGGACCATGCCGTCGCGAATACGATCAGCGCGAGCCACCGGTCCATGCCCCGGATCGGGCTGTTCGGATACATCACCTCGGGCACCATCACGAGCACCGCGCTGGCGATCAGCGACGCGATCAGCGCCACCGCCATCGCATCCCACACCACGCACACGGCGGGTCGATCCCCCTCGGACAGCGCTTGAGCGAGACCGCGTTTCAGGCCGAGGGTCGCGATCAATGCGGCCAGTTCGACCACGACGACCGCCAGCGCGAACCGCCCGACCTGATCCGGACCGTAGATGCGCCCGGCAATGAAGAGGAACGGCAGCCGCGCGACCAGCCGCATCAGGAAACCGATGATGTTGGTCCGCCCGCCCTTGGCCAGCGCGTTCAGTTCATCCGTACCGGATGCGGCGACGGGATCAGGCACGCCTGAGGCGCCTGTTCGAGCCGATATCGACTCCGTTCACCGCGAACATGTCGAAGGACGCTATCAATGCGCCGCACCCCAGCTGAGGCCAGTCCCGATCTCGATCCCCAGCGGCACGTCCAGCGTGACCAGGGGTTCGGCGGCGGTCGCCATGACGCGTTCGATCACCGGGCGCGCCGCCTCGACATCGCCTTCGGGCAGTTCGAAGACGAGCTCGTCGTGCACCTGCAACAACATGCGGACGTTCGGCAGACCCGCATCGAGCAAAGCCGGCCCCATCCGCACCATTGCGCGCTTGATGATGTCCGCGGACGTGCCCTGGATCGGCGCGTTGATCGCGGCGCGCTCGGCGCCCTGCCGCTCATGCTGGACCTTCGAGCTGATCCGCGGGAAATGCGTCTTTCGGCCGAACAAGGTCAGCGTGTAGCCGCGCTCCCGGACGAACTCGGTCGTCGCGGCGATATAGTTGCGGATGCCGGGGAAGCGTTCGAAATAGCGATCGATCATTGCCTGCGCCTCTTCCGCCGTTACGTCCAGCCGTCCGGCCAGGCCCCAGCGGCTGATACCGTACAGGATCGCGAAGTTGATCGTCTTGGCCCGCCCGCGCGTGTCGCGATTGACCTCGCCGAACAATTCCTGCGCGGTCAGGCTGTGAATGTCGTCGCCGTTCGCGAACGCCGCCTTCAACGCCGGTACGTCCGCCATATGCGCCGCCAGCCGCAATTCGATCTGGCTGTAATCCGCCGCGAGCAGCACGTTGCCCGGCTCCGCCACGAACGCGTCGCGGATCTGCCGGCCCGTCTCGGTGCGGATCGGAATATTCTGCAGGTTCGGATCGGTCGAGGACAGCCGTCCGGTCTGCGCGCCGGTCAGGCTGTACGACGTATGCACGCGCCCGGTCGACGGGTTGATCTGCGCCTGCAACGCATCGGTATAGGTGGATTTCAGCTTCGAAAGCTGGCGCCAGTCGAGCACTTTGCGCGCGATATCCTTGCCCGGCGAATCCTTGTCCGCCGCGATCCGCTCCAGTTCGTTGACGTCGGTCGAATAGACGCCCGACTTGCCCTTGCGCCCGCCCTTGATGCCCATCCGCTCGAACAGAACGTCGCCCAGCTGCTTCGGGCTGCCGATCGTGAAGGCGCCGCCCGCCAAAGCGTGGATATGGACTTCCAACGCGCCCATCTGCTCCGCGAACTCCGCCGACAGGGCCGACAGCCTGGCGGCGTCGACCTTGATGCCGTGACGTTCCATCTGCGCGATCACCGGGATCAGCGGGCGATCGACCATCTCGTACACGCGGGTCGCAGCCTCGCCCGCCAGACGGGGCTTGAACCGCCGCCATAGCCGCAGCGTCACGTCCGCATCCTCCGCGGCGTAGCGGGTCGCCGCCTTCAGATCGACTTCTGCAAAGCTGCGCTGAGTCTTGCCGACGCCGACGACATCCTTGAACGCGATGCAGCTGTGCGACAGGTGCGTCGCGGCGAGTTCGTCCATCCCGTGGCCGTGCAAGCCGGCGTCGAGGTCGAAGCTCATCACGATCGTGTCGTCATGCGGCGCGACGGCGATTCCACCGATTTCATCTGCACATCGCGCCAGCACGATCATGTCGTATTTCAGATTGTGCCCAATCTTCAGGACGCTGGGATCCTCGAACAGGTCCTTCAACTTGGCCAGCGCGACCCTGCGGTCGAGCTGCACCGGCACCTCAGCGAACATGTCCGTCCCCCCCATGCGCGAGAGGTACGTAGCAGGCGAGATTGGGATGCAGCGCCATGCTGACCCCGACCAGTTCGGCGCGCGTCGCATCGATGCCGGTCGTCTCGGTATCGATCGCGATCCAGCCCTGATGCCGCGCGACCTGGATCCAGCGGTCCAGCCCCGCCTCGTCCACCACGGTCTCGTACCCGTCATGGTCGCAGGGCGGATCCTCCTCCTCGGGCACCGCGATCAGGCCGGGGTCGGAATGCGGGGCCGCGACCGGCGCATCCGCCACCGCCGACAGCTTGGCGAGCAGCGAACGGAAGCCGTGATGTTCCAGAAACGCGCGTAAGGGTGCGTCAGGAATACCCTTCAGTTCCAGATCGTCGAGCGGCTCGGGCAAGGCCACGTCGCATTTCAGATCGACCAATACGCGCGACAGGCGCGCCATTTCGGCATGCTCGATCAGATTCTCGCGCAGCTTGCTCGCCTTCATCGTCGGCGCGGCCGCCAGTACGGATTCGAGATCGCCATGTTCCAGGATCAGCTTCGCGGCGGTCTTCGGGCCGACACCCGGCACGCCGGGTACGTTGTCGACGCTGTCGCCCATCAGCGCGAGCACGTCGCCCAATTGTCCCGGCACGATTCCGAAGAACTTCTCGGCGACATGTTCCGGCCCGAGCCGGCGATTGTTCATCGTGTCGTACAGGTCGAGTCCGGGCTCGATCAGTTGCATCAAATCCTTGTCCGACGACACGATCGTCACCTGCCACCCCTGCGCCAGCGCGGCCTTGGAATAGCAGGCGATGATGTCGTCCGCTTCCAGACCCTCGGTCTCGATGCACGGCAGGCTGAACGCGCGCGTCGCATCGCGAATCATCGGGAATTGCGGCACCAGATCCTCTGGCGGCGGTGGCCGGTGCGCCTTGTACTGGTCGTACAGGTCGTTGCGGAACGTTTTCGACGACTTGTCGAGGATCACCGCCATGTGCGTCGGGCCGTCCGCCGCATGCAGTTCGTCGACCAGCTTCCACAGCATCGTCGTATAGCCATAGACGGCACCTACCGGCTCGCCATGCTTGTTGGTCAGCGGCGGCAGGCGATGATAGGCGCGGAAGATGTAACCCGAGCCATCGACGAGATAGAGATGCGGCATGGCGCCTGCGATAGCAGCGCTCCGGCGCGGTAGCGAGAGGCAACGCGCACCCGACTATCGGCTCGTCGCGGTCACGCGGGCCCGGCCGTTAGAAGCCCTGGCGTTCCAGCACCCGGTTGATCTCGAACCGGGCGTCCGGGGGGCTTTGACGCACGGGCCGGGGCGGGCGTAGACGCAGTATCGGCGCTTCGCATACGGGCAGTCGACCAACCGGTAACCGGGCAGGTCGCCCGCGCGGTCGGCGGAGGTCATCACGAGATCGAACGCGCGCGATGACCGTGCATCTGCCTGCGCATCGTCGCCATATTGATAGATCGGGGCGGTGCGCCCGAACAAGGCGTAGCTGCCGACGATCGGCTCCACGGGCCGGTATACCGCGATACCGCAGGCCTGCGGTTGCGATCCGGCTACTCGCCATGCCGCGAGCAGTTCGGGATTCTGACCCCAGGTCCGCGTCGAGTCACCCGTCGCCCCGCAAGCGATCGATAGCAGTACCCAGCCCGCGATGATCCATCCCGTCGTCGGCGTCTTCCTGAACCGCGCCGCCAGATCGATGCTGCCGATCCCCGCGAGCAGCACGATCAACGTCGTGGTCAGCAGGATGAAGCGATATTCCTTGTGCGGCACCAGCGCGTGAATCGCCAAATTGACGACCGCAGCGACAAGCAGGACCGGATATCGCCGCGCACCGACCACCGCCAGGATCAGGATCGGCACGACCGCCCAGCCCCACAGGTCCCAGATATCGACCAAATAGCGCCACGGCGGATCGACGCCGAACGCCGCGCTGCGATTGTCGATCAGGTTCAGCGTGAAATTGCGCACGATCCACATGAACGGCCATGCGCCGCCCGCCAGATCGGCCGCGCCGGCGATGATAGCGGCGCCGACCCCGCCCAGGATCATTGCGCGCCATCGCGACCCGTCCAGCCGCCCGGCCCAGAGTGCGAGGATCCCCACCGCCGGCGCATATTGGAACCGCACGAGACAGCAGGCGCCCAGCAGCGCACCGCCGATCACCGTCCAGCGCGGCGGGCGATCCACCAGCAGCGCAGCCGCCGCGGCGACGAAACAGGCGGTCGCGATCGGTTCGGACAAGGTGCGGGACGAGAAATAGGCGATTTCGAACCACGTCGTCGCAATCACCGCGGCGACCATCGCATGCGTGCGCGACAGTCGTGCGCCCAACGCCACGGCGCCGAAAATCGTCCCGAACGAGATGACTCCGCATACCAGACGCGGCAGGATGATCGGCAATGCGCTGCCCGGCGCGATCGCATATCCCAATGCGGTCGGCCCCGCGAACAGCATCGGCAGCAGCCAGGACCGCGCCCCCTCGCGCGCTTCCCAGGTCATCACCCACGGGCCGACGCCCAGGTGATAGGCGGGTTCCAGATATTGCCACACCTCGTCCGCGTGGTGGATCACCGGCCAGATCGCGATGCCGATGCGGATGACGATGGCGAAGGCGAGGATCGACAGGAATGCCCGGTCCCGGATCAGCGCCCTCAGGCCGACCGGCACATCGTCAGGCCGATGCGTGATCAAGCGCCGTGGTTCATCACCACTGCGGCGACCACCGCCTGCATCAGCGCCTGCCGCTCGGCGATCGGGCGCGGCGTGTCGCCGATCATCACCGCCAGCGAATAACTGCGGCCGTCGGGGGCGATGAGGACGCCGACATCGTTATAGCCTGCCGTCCGCCCGGCGAGATCCTGCCCGGTGCCGGTCTTGTGCCCGAAACTCCATCCGGCGGGCACCGCGCCGCGCAGCCTCTGCTTGCCCGTCCTGGACGATTCCATCGTACCGATCAGATACTCGGTCGAACTGCGCGACAGCAACTCGCCCCGCTTCAACCTGGCGAGCGCGCCCGCGATCGCGCTCGGCGCCGCACCGTCCGGCGGATTGGCGACATAGCGATCGAACGCCGCGATCCGGTCGGCCCGTGGCAGCCGGTCACGCGCGCGGTTGAACGCGTCGCCAAACGAGAATTCGGGCTTCCACTCCAGTCCCGCCGTTTCGCTCTGCAAGACGCGCTCGCCCGGTCCAAAGCGGATGTCGCCCAGCCGTTTGCGTGCGATGAACGCCCGCACCGCGCCCGGCCCGCCGACATATTGCAGCAACCGGTCGTTGCACGTGTTGTCGCTCATCGTCAGCGCGCGCCGGAGCAATTCGCCGACCGTCGCGACATAGCCGTCGCCCTTGACCAACGCCGCCACCGGCTGGTGGAAAAGGGTCAGATCTTCGCGCCGGATCGTCACCGGGTCTTCCAGCCGCAACCGACCGGCATCGCGGAAGTCCAGCACGGTCATCGCGACCCACAATTTGCTGACGCTTTGCTGCGGCAGACGGGTGTCGCCGTTGCTCTGGACGGTCCAGCCGCGATCAACGCTGCTGACCGCGATACCCAACTTCCCGTGGAAATTCGCACCCAGTGCCGCGACGTTGGCAGCCAGCGCCTGTGGTGGCGCGACCGGCCTCGATGCGCGTGGCGGGATGGGCAGGATAAGCTCGTACGATGGTGGCGTCAGCGCATCGGCAGTCTGCTGCCCCCCGTGGCTGCAGGATCCCAGCGTAATGGCCAGCATCAGCGCCGCGCCCAGCCGCCGCGACCTGCGCATCCCGCCCGTATCTGATGTCAAATCGACCAAACCCACGCCCCGTATCCCCGCACGACAGAGCCTAGCGGAGGAGAGTTGCCAAAAAATAGCTATCTGACAAGTCTGCGGTGAATAGGACATGACCTGCGGCGGAACGAGTCGAGGTTACCGCCCGACCGCCGCCCGGCGATTACGGGACGAGAACCGTGTCCACCGGTTCCGGCAGCGTCGTGGGATAATCCAGCGTGTAGTGCAGCCCGCGGCTTTCATGCCGGTGCAGCGCGCTGCGCACGATCAGCTCCGCCGTCTGCAACAGGTTGCGCAGTTCGATCAGGTCGGGCGTGACGCGGAAATGGCCGTAATAGTCGTTCACTTCCTCGGTCAGCAGGCGGATGCGGTGTTGCGCGCGTTCCAGCCGCTTGGTCGTCCGCACGATCCCGACATAATTCCACATGAAGCGCCGGATCTCGGTCCAGTTCTGCTTGATCACCACCTCCTCGTCCGAATTCTCGACGCGGCTTTCGTCCCACGGCCGGATCTGCGGCGGCGGGGGCAGGTCGTCCCAGCACGCCGCGATATGTTTCGCGGCGCTTTCCCCGAACACGAAGCATTCCAGCAGCGAATTGGACGCGAGGCGGTTGGCGCCGTGCAGCCCGCTCTCGCTGCATTCCCCCGCCGCATACAGGCCGGGCAGGTCGGTCTTGCCATGCAGGTCGATGACGATCCCGCCGCACGTATAATGTTGTGCCGGGACGACCGGGATCGGTTCCTTCGTCATGTCGATGCCGAGTCCGAGCAGCTTTTCATGGATCGTCGGGAAATGGTGCGTGATGAAGTCCGCGCCCATGTGACTGATGTCGAGATGGACGTAATCCAGCCCCAGCCGCTTGATTTCATGGTCGATCGCGCGCGCCACTACGTCGCGCGGCGCCAGTTCGGCGCGCTCGTCGAAGTCGGGCATGAAGCGATAGCCTGTTTCGGGGATCAGCAACCGCCCGCCTTCACCGCGAACCGCCTCGGTGATCAGGAAATTCTTGACCTCCAGATTGTACAGGCAGGTCGGGTGGAACTGCATCATCTCCATGTTCGACACACGGCATCCCGCGCGCCACGCCATCGCGATGCCGTCCCCCGTCGCCCCGCGCGGCGCGGTGGAGAACAGGTACGTCCGCCCCGCCCCGCCCGTTGCCAATATCGTCGCGCGCGCGGTATACAGTTCCACCCCGCCGGTCGCGCGGTTGACGGCATAGACGCCCCACACATTGCCCGCGCCCGAATAGCGCTGCTCATGCCGGCTGGTGGCAAGGTCGATCGCGACCCGGTCCGGCACCAGCGTGATGTTCGGATGCGCAGTGGCGGCATTCTGCAACGCTTCCTGCACCGCCCATCCGGTCGCGTCGTCGACATGGACGATGCGGCGATGCGAATGACCCCCCTCGCGCGTTAGGTGGCGCGTATCGCCTTCCATGTTGAACGGCACGCCCAGTTCGGCCAGCCGCTCGATCGCCGCCGGCGCGCTCTCGACCACGAACTCGACGGTTGCACGGTCGTTCAGTCCCGCGCCCGCGATCATCGTATCCTCGATATGGCTGTCGAACGTGTCGCCCGGCTCCAGCACCGCGGCGATCCCGCCCTGTGCCCAGGCGGTCGATCCTTCGTTCAACTGTCCCTTCGCCAGCACCGTGACCTTGAAACGATCGGCCAGGTTCAGCGCCGCGGTCAATCCGGCGGCGCCCGAACCGATGATCAGCACGTCGCTCTGGTGCCCGCTATCCGCCAATGATCGTCTCCTTCGTGGGTCGCCGCCTTAGAGGCGCAACCGTCCGCCATGACAAGACGAACGGGTGAAAATCCGACGGCGACCGAATGTTAACAGCCGATGCGACGAACGGAGGAACGCCGGGACGGGCCTCTGCATTTGCCGGGGGTGACTATGAGACAGAAACCGACCCGTGCGCAGGATCGCGCCGCACGGCTGCACCGCGAAGCGCTGAATTGCCTGGCGATCGCGGTGAAGGAAGAGGAAGTCGATCACACCGCGCAGCTGATCGACGAGGCGCTGAAACTCGCCAAGAGATCGCGGGAATTGAGCGGAGTGGAATAAGGCCAGTATCGAAGGACTGAAGCCTCAGGCGTTCGCCGCCCGCGTCAAGTTCAGGAACACGTCCTCCAGGTCGGCCTCGCGCGTCGATACGTCCACGATGCCGTACCCGTCGGCCTGTACCGCGCCCAGTACTTCCCCGGCATTCACCTTGTCCTTCGAATAGGTGATCGCCAGCGTGCGCATGCCCTTCAGTTCGATCTTCTGGAAACAGGCGTTTTGCGGCGTGACCGCGACGTCGCGATCGACCGTCACCTCGACCAGTTTCTCCGTCGCCATGCCGACCAGCTCGCGCGTCGGCTTGTTGGCGATCAGCTTGCCCTGGTTGATGATCGCGATGCGGTCGCACAATTGCTCGGCTTCCTCGAGATAATGCGTCGTCAGCACCACCGTCACGCCCTGATCGTTGAGCTGGCGAACATAGGCCCATAATTGCTGGCGCAGTTCGATGTCGACGCCTGCGGTCGGCTCGTCCAGCACCAGCACAGGCGGCGAATGCACCATCGCCTTGGCCACCATCAGCCGACGCTTCATCCCGCCCGAAAGTGTGCGCGCATAGGCGTTGGCCTTGTCCTCCAGATGCACCGCGCGCAGCAATTCCATCGACCGGCGCTGCCGCTTGGGCACACCGTACAGACCCGCCTGTATTTCCAGCGTTTCGATCGGGGTGAAGAATGGATCGAACAGGATTTCCTGATTGACGATCCCGATCGATGCCTTGGCGTTGCGCGGGTGCGCATCCACGTCGAAGCCCCAGATCTCGGCGCTGCCTCCAGTCTTGTTCACCAGGCCGGCCAGGATATTGATCAGCGTGGATTTCCCCGCGCCATTCGGCCCAAGCAGCCCGAAGATCGTGCCGCGCGGCACCTCGAACGACACGTCGTCCAGCGCGCGCTTGCCGCCCTTGTAGGTCTTGCACAGATTGGCGATCGCGATGGCGGCTTCGGTCATGCATCGGCGATAGGCCCCCGCGCCGTGCGCCTCAACCCCTCTCCCGGCAAGGCGGAAGCAATTGTGCGGTGCGTTTTCGGCTGCTATTCCCCGCGCATGATCGCACCGCCCGAAATCCTCCGCGTCTCCCACAAGCGTAACGCCTGCGATGGCGCGACCGATATCGCCGGGGGCGCGACGCTCGGCCATCCGCGCGTCTTCCTCGAAATCGACGAGAGCGGCTATGTAGATTGCGGCTATTGCGACCGGCGATTCGTGTTGATCGGTGGCCCTGCGGACGGTGCCAACCAGGCCAAGTTGCACGATCACGGGGACGGCGCAGGCCTGTGAGGCGCGCTGCGGCGCTCTTACTGCCGTTCGTCCTGCTTGCTGCTGCGCCCGCTCCCGAAGGAATGACGATGAAGCACGCCACCGGCACGTTCGAGGTTAAGATGACGCCCGAGGCGCAGGCGCCGGCTTCCGACGACGGCCTGCCGACCAGCCGGCTGGGTATCGCTAAGACGTTCAGCGGCGATCTGACGGGAACCGCGACGGGCACGATGCTCGCGGCGGGCGAGCCCAAACCGGGGTTACCCGCAGGCTATGTCGCGATCGATCAGGTCCATGGCACGCTGGAAGGACGTACCGGCGGTTTCCTCATGCTCCATCGCGGCACGATCGATCCGGCGGGTAAGGCAGACCTCAGCGTCATCATCTCGCCGGGAAGCGGTACCGGTGCGCTGGCCGGGATAGCGGGCACCTTCTCGATCGAAATGAAAGAGGGCAAGCACTTCTACGATCTCGCCTACACCCTGCCGGCCAAATCCTGACCTTGTGACTTGTCACGCCCCATTTACGGCGGCACCCGTCACTCCTATCTTGATGGGATGACAGCGACATCAGATCCCCGCGCCTTCCTGTATCATGACGGTCAGCTCGACCCTGCGGAGGCGCAGCGCCTTACCGCGCAGGTGCTGGGCAAGGCCGATGACGGCGAGCTTTACCTCCAGTACCGCAAGTCCGAGGCGTTCGGCTTCGACGACGGACGGCTGAAGACGGCCAGCTACGATACGCAGTCCGGCTTCGGCCTTCGCGCCGTTTCTGGCGAGACGACCGCGTTCGCCCATGCCAACGAACTGTCCGCGGCCGCGATCCTGCGCGCGGGCGAGACGATGGCCCTTATCGATCCCGCGACCGGTGCGAAGGCCGGTCCGCCGCAGGGAACGAACCGCCACCTCTACACTGATGCCGATCCGCTTGATCTCGTGCCGTTCGCCGACAAGGTGAATCTGTGTCAGACGATCGACGCTGCGGCGCGGGCACGCGATCCGCGCGTGGCGCAGGTTTCGGTCTCGCTGATGGGATCGTGGAGCGTGGTCGAGATCGTTCGCCCAGACGGCTTCGTCGCCACCGACATCCGCCCCCTCGTTCGCCTCAACGTATCGATCGTCGTCGAACGCGACGGACGGCGCGAAACGGGCAGTTTCGGGATCGGCGGTCGCTACCTCTATCACGATCTGATGCAGCCCGAGACGTGGAACCGCGCGATCGACGAAGCACTGGCCCAGGCTGTCGTCAATCTCGACTCGGTCGCCGCGCCGGCTGGCGAGATGACCGTCCTGCTCGGCCCGGGCTGGCCCGGCATCCTTCTGCACGAGGCGATCGGCCACGGGCTAGAGGGCGATTTCAATCGCAAGGGCACGTCTGCATTCTCCGGCCGGATCGGCGAGCGAGTCGCGGCGCCGGGCGTCACCGTGGTGGATGACGGGTCGATCGCAGACCGTCGCGGCTCGCTGAGCATCGACGACGAAGGCACGCCGACGCAGGAGAATATCCTGATCGAGGACGGTATCCTGAAGGGCTATATCCACGATCGCCTGAACGCGCGGCTTATGGGCGTCGCGCCAACCGGCAACGGGCGCCGCGAAAGTTTCCAGCACGCGCCGATGCCACGCATGACCAACACCTTCATGCGCGGCGGTCGCGACGATCCAGCGGAACTGCTGTCCCGCGTCAAGAATGGTATCTTCGCCAAGAGCTTCGGCGGCGGTCAGGTGGATATCGTCTCGGGCAAGTTCGTGTTCAGCTGCACCGAGGCCTACAAGATCGAGAATGGCCGGCTCGGTGCGCCGATCAAGGGTGCGACGTTGATCGGCGACGGGCCGAGCGCACTGACGAAGGTGATCGGGATCGGCAACGATTTCGCGCTGGATGAAGGCGTCGGCATGTGCGGCAAGGGCGGACAGAGCGTCCCGGCCGGCGTCGGTCAGCCGACTATTCTCATGAGCGGACTGACCGTTGGGGGTACTGCCGTCTAACGGACGGGGCGGCGGTCAGGCGGTCACCGAATAGGTGGTCGCCTTCTCCGCTACCTCGTGACGCACGACGCCAGGCGCGTAGGATATGACGCGTGGCGCTTTTTTCCCCTGTTCTTCGGCCGCGGTCGCGACCGGGGGGCGGGCACGTCGCTTGTCTCGGACGGCCGGGCGGGATCGATATCCTTCTTTGCCAGTTCGACTTCGGCACCAGTCAGGCAGGCATAGCCCTTGACCACCACAGGCAGCGGGAAGGCGATGGGATCGATCGACATGGTACTTTCCCCTTTGTGGGAAGAGGGACGTTTCGATCGTGAAGGTCTCACATCGTCTTTGCCAAGGAATTGAAGCATCGCGTTACCGCAGCCGTAACGACTTTTACTGAAACGACTTGGGATCGACCGACATGAGCTTGACCGAACTCGGCCGATACAATCGCAATGAAGCGCACATCCTGATCGGACGCCTTGAATCGGAAGGCATTCCTGCGATCGCATTCGACGGTGAAACCAGCATTGGCGACGGGAGTTATCTGTTCATCCCCGTGCGCGTGATGGTCGACGAAGACGATCTCGAGATTGCCCGCAGGATTGTCGCCGACTCTGCCTGATTCTCGGGCAGATGTTCGCAACTGCACAAAATTTTACCTCTCGTTAAGCTTTTTAGGAGGCGTTTTCGCGGTCTCCGCGCCCGAATCCGCGTCGTTTCGACTCTGGCACGACGATTGCTGTGTAATCCCCGGGACAATCAGAAGGGGGCGTGCATGAAGCTCGTCATTGCCATCATCAAACCGTTCAAGCTGGACGAAGTGCGCGAGGCGCTGACGGAGATCGGCGTCGCGGGCATGACCGTGACGGAAGTGAAGGGCTTCGGTCGCCAGAAGGGCCAGACCGAAATCTATCGCGGTGCCGAATACAGCACGAACATGGTGCCGAAGATCAAGATCGAGATCGTCTGCGCCACCGATCTCGCGGCGCGCGTCGTCGAAACGGTTCAGGCCTCCGCCAACACCGGCGCGATCGGCGATGGCAAGATCTTCGTCCTCGATGTCGGGCAGGCGGTGCGGATCCGCACCGGCGAAACCGACAACACCGCGCTGTGAGCGCCCGAGACATTGTGGGGGTAACGATGGATTCCAAACTGAGACTGGCTGGAATATTGGGCGCGGGGGCGACGATGGTCGCCGCCATTCCCGCCTTTGCCAACACCGTCGCCGCTGCGGCCGATGCCGCGCCTGCGATCGCGGCGGTGGTGCCGACCGATGCGATGGTCAGCAAGGGTGACGTCGCGTGGATGCTGCTGTCGGCGGCCTTCGTGCTGATGATGTCGGTGCCGGGCCTCGCCTTGTTCTACGGCGGTCTGGTCCGCACGAAGAACATGCTGTCGATCCTGATGCAGGTGCTGACGATCGTCTGCGTCGCCGGGCTGGTCTGGTGCGCGTGGGGCTATTCGATGGCCTTCACCAATGGCGGCAGCCTCAATGCCTTTGTCGGCGGTTTTTCCAAGGTGATGCTGAAGGGCGTCGATGCGAACACCTTCGCGGCGACCTTCTCGAACGGCGTCTATTTGCCTGAAACCGTGTTCGTCGTCTTCCAGATGACCTTCGCGATGATCACCCCCGCGCTGATCGTCGGGGCCTTCGCCGAACGCGTGAAGTTCACGCCGCTGATCATCTTCGTCGTCGCCTGGCTGACGCTCGTCTACTTCCCGATGGCGCACATGGTCTGGTACTGGCCGGGCCCGGATTTCACCGCCGGCCTGCCCGACGATCACGGCTATCTCTGGGGCTTGGGCGCGCTCGACTTCGCCGGCGGGACCGTCGTGCACATCAATGCGGGCATCGCCGGGCTGGTCGGCTGCATCGTGATCGGCAAGCGCGTTGGGTATCAGACGGATCCCATGCCGCCGCATTCGCTGACAATGACGATGATCGGCGCGTCCCTGCTATGGGTCGGCTGGTTCGGTTTCAACGCCGGTTCCAACCTCGAAGCCAACAAGTTCGCCGCGCTCGCCTTCATCAACACGATGACGGCCACTGCCGCCGCCGGCGTGATGTGGGCGGTGATCGAACAGGTCGTCCACAAGAAGCCGTCGCTGCTGGGCGCAGCCTCGGGTGTCGTCGCCGGTCTGGTCGCGATCACCCCGGCCGCCGGTTTCGCCAACCCGATGACCTCGATCCTGCTTGGCGCCGTCGCTTCGATCGTCTGCTTCTTCTTCGTCACCACCGTGAAGAAGAAGTTCAAGTATGACGATACGCTGGACGTGTTCGGCATCCACTGCGTCGGCGGCATCATCGGTGCGCTCGGCACCGCGATCGTCGCCAACCCCGCTTATGGCGGACAGGGCTGGATGGACTTCACCGTCCTGCCGGCGGTTCCCGGCACGTACGACATGGGCGCGCAGATCCTGACCCAGGCGAAGGCCGTCGGGCTGACGCTGCTGCTCTCGGGTGGCGTCTCGGCGATCCTGTTCCTGATCCTGAAGCACACGATCGGGCTGCGTCCCTCCGTCGAGGTCGAGCAGGAAGGCCTCGACATCAACGAACACGGCGAACGCGCCTATAATTATTGACCTTATCGGGGCGCTGGCCAGCAGAGTCGGCGCCCCCACGATGTTCCTCCTGCGGACAACCTTAGGCCGGTGCGGCAACGCACCGGCCCTTTTTCGCGCAAAAAGGCGTGCGGTCCGCCCGGCAGGATCAGGCTGGCGGCTGTCCCGGATCGTCGGCGACCGTATCTTCGACCGGCCCTTCCGCCCGCCGCCGCTGCCAATATCGCGCCGCCAGCGTGGCACCGAGAATGTATCCTCCCGGCGCGAGCAGGATCACCGCCGCGAGTCCGGCCTTTTTGAGCGTATCGTTCTTATCCACGCGCCGACCGATAGCCGATCCACCCTGAACGCACCGTTGTTTTTACGGGACCCGGCCTTCACCACCCTATCCCGCACAGGCCGCGTCGAGCGCCGACAAACTACGCGCGCTCAACCCGGCCCCCGATCTACCCCAGATCCGCCGCGACGAAGTCCGCACACCTTTCCCCGATCATGATCGACGGCGCATTCGTGTTTCCCGAAACGAGCCGCGGCATGATCGACGCATCCGCCACGTACAGCCCCTCGACGCCACGCACGCGCAGCCGGGGATCGCACACTGCATCCTCGTCCGCCCCCATTCGCGCGGTCCCCACCGGGTGATAGATGGTGTCCGACCGTGCCCGGATCAGCGCATCCAGCGCAGCGTCATCGTCGATCGCGAACGGATACCGGTCGCGGGGCCGGTGCGAACTCAGCGGCGGCGTCTGGACGATGCGGTACATCGCCCGGATTCCCTGCTTCAGCAGTGTCATGTCGCGCGGATCGGTGAGGAAGGCGGGATCGATCAAAGGCGCGTCATGCGCGTCGGCGGATCGCAGCCGTACCGTCCCCCGGCTTTCCGGGCGCAAAACGCAGACGTGTACGCTGAAGCCGTGCGCCTTCACCTTGGTCCGCCCGTGATCCTCCAGCACCACTGGCACGAAATGCAGCTGGATATCGGGCGCTGGCGCATCGGCGCCGACCGTCAGGAACGCGCCCGCCTCGGCGAACGGCGTCGTCATCGTGCCGGTGCGCTTGCGGAACCACTCGATCACCGCACCCGCCATATGCAGCGTCCCCTTCAGCGACTGGCCGAGGAAGAAGTGCCCGTCCGTCTCGAACGCGCCGACATAATCGAGATGATCCTGCAGATCGGATCCCACCGCCGGCCGATCGACACGCACGTCGATACCGAGCTCCGCCAGATGCGCGCCCGGCCCGATCCCCGACAGCATCAACAGTTGCGGCGTGCCGAACACGCCGCCGGCCATCACCACCGCACGCCGCGCCTTGACGGTCCGCTCCTGCCCACCCTGCCGATACGCCACGCCGCTCGCGCGCCCGTCCTCGAACAGCACGCGTTCGGCGATCACATCCGTCCTGATGTCCAGATTGGCGCGTTTCGTGCTCAGATAGGCACGCCCCGCGCTCCACCGCTCGCCATTGTGCTGAGTCACCTGGAACATACCCGCCCCGTCCTGACGCGCGCCGTTGAAATCGTCACGGATCGGGATCTGCAGGTTGCGCGCCGCCTCGACGAATTCCAGCGATCCCGTATGAGGCGACGTCTGGTCCCCGACGCGCAGCGGGCCGGAATCGCCGTGATAATCGTCACCCCCGCGGGCATTGCATTCGGCGCGCTTGAACACGGGCAGCACGTCGTCATACGACCATCCGGTGCAGCCCAAAGCCGCCCAATTATCGTAATCCCATGCATTCCCGCGCAGATACAGCATCGCGTTGATCGCGCTCGATCCGCCCAGCCCACGCCCGCGCGGCTGGAAACCGGTTCGCCCGTTCAGCTCGGCCTGTGGCACGGTATCGAACCGCCAGTTGGTCTTGTCGGTCTGGAACGGGATGAAGCCGGGGACGCGCGTGCGATACCCCGTATTGGTGCCGCCCGCTTCCAGCAGGACGACCGAATAGCGTCCGTTCTCGCTCAGC
This sequence comes from Sphingomonas aliaeris, assembly GCF_016743815.1. NCBI lineage: Bacteria > Pseudomonadati > Pseudomonadota > Alphaproteobacteria > Sphingomonadales > Sphingomonadaceae > Sphingomonas > Sphingomonas aliaeris. The sequence goes on from NZ_CP061035.1 coordinate 3,806,713, forward strand.
CGGCCGGCGGCGGCGCTCCCGCCAGACCCTCCGCCGACGACGACGATATCGGCTTCTTCCATTGCGCATCCCCCCTCAGGGCCCGCTGTCTTGCGGCCCATTTTTCCTTGATGATTTCCGACGTGTCGCGGCTGCCGTCATGGCTCCACCCCGGCGGTTTGATCATATAGTTCAGCTTGGCACGAATGCCGGGCGCTGCCCACACATCCTTGGCGATGCCGATCCATTCGTGGAACGCGGCCCAGAACAGGTTGAAGCTGCCCAGATTGTGCACGATGCCGTAGCGCGGCCGATCGTCGTCGCGTTCGGGCGTGAAGGTGCCGAACATCCTGTCCCAGATGATGAAGACGCCGGCATAATTGGTGTCCAGATACCGCGCGTTGGTCGCATGGTGGACGCGGTGGTGCGACGGCGTGTTCATCACCGCCTCGAACCAGTGCGGACATTTGCCGACCGCCTCGGTATGGATCCAAAATTGATAGACCAGGTTGATCCCGGCGACGAACACCAGCATCGGCGGCGGGAACCCGATCAGCGCCAGCGGCAGCCGGAACAGGAATCCCAGGCTGATGAACCCGGTCCATGTCTGCCGCAGCGCGGTCGACAGGTTATAATGCTGGCTCGAATGGTGGATGACATGGCTCGCCCAGAACCAGCGGACCCGGTGCGCCATGCGGTGGAACACATAATAGGCGAAATCGTCGATCACGAAGGCGATGACGAACCAGTACCAGGCATATCCGATGTCGAAGATGCGGAACTGCCACACCCACATCGCCATCGCGAAGGCGATCCCCGCGGTCAGCCCGCCCGCGATCGTACTGCCCAGCCCCAGCGACAGCGACGTCAGTGTATCCTTCGGCTCGTAACGCGAGCGGTCTCGCACGCGCGCGACGATCATCTCTACCAGCACGAGCAGGACGAAACCCGGCACGGCATATTGGACGACGTCTGGCAGCTTCTGGGACATCATGGCCCCGATTGCTTACACCCTTGTCAGCGACGCTTCCAGTGCCCGCACATCGGCTTCCAATACGCCGAACAGCAGGACCCGCCCGAACAGGCGTTCCCCGGTCGCGACCTCGACGCCCTCGACGGCGGTGAACAGTTGCAGCGGTGGCAGCAGCCGCCGTGCCGCGACTTTGGCGCCGTGCCGCTTCAACACCGCGATCGTGCCGTTGCCCAGCACCAGGGCAGCATTGCCGTCCATGCCGACGATCGCCGCGCGTGCCTCGAACCCGGCGAGCATGTCCTCGGCCATCTCGCGTGCCCGGTCCGCATCCCCGATCCGCGCATCGCCCAGCCGCAGCATCCGCGCGACCCCGGCCAGCGCGAGGATCGCGAGCAGCGACCCGCCGATCTGCGTCCAGTCCACCGCGCGCCCGATTACCGGCCCGAGGCGAGCGCGTCGAGCATCGCGCGGATCCCGGTCAGATCGTATCCCGCCGCCGCCGCCTTCGCCATCAACGTATCGGGATGGTCGCCCATCTTCGCCCGCGCCAATGCCCACAGGTTGCAACTGCGCGTCCCCGACCGGCAATAGGCCAGCACCGGCCCGTCCGCCGCCTCCAGCACATCGACCATCGCGTCCAGTTGCGGGTGCGAGAAACCGGCATGCGTCACCGGAATCGCGGCATAAGACAGCCCCGCCGCCTCCGCCGCCGCGCGCACCGCGTCACCATCCGGCTGGCCGGATTCCTCGTCGTCGGGCCGGTTGTTGACGATCGCGGTAAAGCCCGCCGCCGCGATCTCAGCGACATCTTTGGGGGTGATTTGCGGTGCGACCGAGATCGTGTCGTCGATGTGGAGGATATTGGCCATGCGCCGGATCATACCGCCCCCATGCGGGATGGGAAAGCACCGATGGGCCACGCGCCGCCCCCCATTCGTTTCGAGCGAAGTCGAGAAAGCGGCCCACACGCCGGACCATGTTTCTCGACTTCGCTCGAACCGAACGGAGGGAGCGAGAATGCGGATCACAGGAAGGAAAGCCCCGCCCCCAAAGCCGTTCGCCCTGAGCTTGTCGAAGGGCCGGGTACAAACCCCCGACCCCAAAACCTCACCCTTCCCGGATCACCTCCAGAAACGCCTCGCCATAAGCCTCCAGCTTGCGCGCCCCGATCCCGCTGATCTCGCCTAGCGCGCGCAACGTCGACGGCCGGATCGTCGCCATGTCGCGCAGCACAGAATCGTGGAAGATCACGTATGGCGGCACGCTCGCCTCCGCCGCCAGCGTCCGCCGCCGTGCACGCAGCGCCTCGAACAAGGGATCGCCGGTTGGGTTCGCCGCCGTGCCCGCCGAACTGCCCCGCCCACGCGTCCGCCGCTCGCGCTTGGGCGGGACGATCAGCGACACCGTCTCATTCTCTTTCAGGATGGCCCGAGCGCCGGGACCGAATTCCAGCCCGCCGAAATCGTTCGCTCGCAGCGCATCGCGCAGCAGCAATGCGCGCGCCACCGGCTTGATCAGCGCCTGCTCCTCCGCCGACGGCGCGATGCCGAACACGCCCAGCGCCTCGTGCCCGTTCATCAGGCTGCGCTCGCTCGACACGCCGGTCAGCACCTGCTCGATATAACCGATGCCAAAGCTCTGCCCCGTGCGAAACACCGCGGAGAGGAATTTCCTCGCCACCTCCGTCGCGTCGATCGCGGCGGGCGGGTTCAGGCAATTGTCGCAATTCCCGCAATTTTCGGGCGCATCGTCGCCGAAATGCTTCAGCAGGATACGCCTTCGGCACCCCGGCGTCTCGACCAGCGCCCCCAGAGCGGTCAGCCGCGTCCGCTCGCCCGCCTGTCGCGCGGGTTCGACCTCGCCGATCCGCTGCCGCGCCTTGGCGAAATCCTCCGCGCCCCAGAACATATGCGCCACCGCCGGATCGCCGTCGCGCCCCGCGCGACCCGTCTCCTGATAATAGGCCTCGATCGATTTGGGCAGGCCGGCATGCGCGACGAAGCGGACGTCCGGCTTGTCGATCCCCATCCCGAACGCCACCGTGGCGCAGATCACCATGTCCTCGCTCGCGACGAAATCGGCCTGGTTGCGCGCGCGGACATGCGGATCGAGCCCGGCATGATAGGCGCGCGTCGGCCGACCGGTCTTCGCCAGCGCTTCCGCCATCTTTTCGGTGCCCGCGCGGCTCTGGACATAGACGATCCCCGCGCCCGGCGTCTCCGCGATCAGGTCGGTGATCTGGCGGGTCGTATTGTCCTTCGGGCTGATCCGGTACTGGATGTTCGGCCGGTCGAACCCGGCGACGATCATCCCCTCGCGCGGAATTCCCAGTTGGTCCAAGATGTCGGCGCGCGTATGCTCGTCCGCCGTCGCTGTCAGCGCGAGCCGCGGCACGTCCGGAAAATGGTCGAGCAACGGCCGCAGCAACCGGTAGTCGGGGCGGAAATCGTGCCCCCATTCCGACACGCAATGCGCCTCGTCGATCGCGAACAGCGCCAGCTTCGCCTGTGACAACAGGTCGCGGAACGCCCCGCCCGACGCCCGCTCCGGCGCGACGTACAACAGGTCCAGCTCGCCGCGCCGGAACCGCTTGATCGTCTCCATCTGGTCGATATCGACCGACGTCAGCGTTGCCGCCCGGATCCCGATCGCCGACGCCGCGCGCAACTGGTCGTGCATCAGCGCGATCAGCGGCGACACGACCACGCACGTCCCCTCCAGCGCGACCGAGGGTAGTTGATAACATAGCGACTTGCCCGCTCCGGTCGGCATCACCGCCAGCGTATTCTCCCCCGCCAGCACGCGGTGGACGACGTCCGCCTGCACCCCGCGAAACCCGGGGAAGCCGAAGGTGGATTGCAATACGGGCAGCGGGTCGACGGGCATCGGTGTCGCCTAACGTCTAGGCTACCCCCGTGTCGAGCGATCCCGCCGGCATCGATCAGATTGAAAGCGAGAATTGCTCGTTCGAAAGCGCTGCGATTTTCGCCTTGAGCCGGATCTTGTCCTCCGCCTTTTGACGCGCGTGGTCGGACATGTGCCCGATCAGGGTTTCAAGCCCGACCACATCCGAAACGGTGACGAATTTCTTGTTCTTGTTGATGAACACCACCGATTTCTTCTTCTGGCTAAGCAACTCGAGTACGTTGCTCAACGTGCCGGTGCTCTTCGTATCCCAGATCATCAGTCCGTAATCCGCCGCCATCGCCATCTCGATGTCCTTCGCCGTGAAGAAGGCACGCGTACCCGGCGCGGCGCTCGGGAAGACGTTGTGCGTTTCCCAGTCGCCGAGATTGTTGCGCGGCCGGTCTCCGCTGCAATACACCGTGACGAGTGTCGCGCCGGCGGAGTGCAGGCAGGCCTGAATCGAACTGTCGGCGCCGTCGGCATCACCGACGACGACGTTCCACCCCTTCTCGACGACATTGCGGATGCGCATCTCAATCAGCGGATTCAATCGACTGATGGCGATCGATCCCGCGATGAAGACGGTCTCCATGATCTATCTCCAGGTTACGGCAGCAGCGTAGATGCGGCCGATCTTTGGATAGGTCCGCAACGCGGCGCAAGCGGCTTCCATCGATGCGCCGGTGTGGAACAGATCGTCCAGCAGCAGGACGTCGTGCTTTGCATCGCCGGGTATCGCGTCCGTCACCGTGAACTGGCCCGCAAGTATCGCCGCCTTCTCGTCCTTCGAATTCAGGTTTTTCAATTGCGCAGTCGGCGCCTTGGTGAGCAACGTATCCGAAACCTTGGCGCCGACGATCTTGGCGAGCGCCCATGCCAATTCGCTGACCGGCTGCCTGTCGCGCGGGGTCGAGGCGGGCATCGGAACGATCAGGTCGATCCGATCGAACAACGGCCAGATATGGGTCGCGAGTTCCGCCGCGATCGGCGCGACCTGCTTCCAGTCGTTACGATATTTCAGTTGGTACAGCGCCTCGCCGGGCTTCGACCGAAGGGTATCGAATTTTGGGTGGCCATTCTCGTCGTCGCCAAGATAGGTGCTCGAAATCGTATGCTTGGACAACACGTAGCCGTCGTCCCAATTCCCGTTGATCGGCTGAATACCGAACTGCATCGCTCATCCCCTCGTCCGTTGAGGCTTGGGCGGGTGAGCCGGGCGAGGGTCGCGGGCAAGCAGGGTTACGGCCATTCCGGCGCAGTATCCGATACTGCCGAAATGGCGATTTGCATGCTAAAGGAGTCGTCATGACCGAACCGCACGACAATCCGGCCGAACATCGCTTCGAACTCGAACAGGATGGCGAAACCGCTTTCGCTGCCTATCGCGTCTCGGACGACACGATCACCTTCACGCACACGATCGTGCCCCCAGCGCTGGAGGGGCACGGCGTCGCCAGCCGCCTGATCGCCTACGCGCTGGGCGAGGCGCGCAGCCGCGGGATGAAGGTGGTGCCGCAATGCAGCTTCGTCGCCGCCTATATCCAGCGGCATCCCGAAACGCAGGATCTGCTCGCCTGATCCGGCCCCTCCTCCCGGTGGAGGAGGGGCCCTCTCGCTTTACTTGGCGGTCGGCACCGCGTTCAGCCCGAGATAGTCGAGCATCGGGCCGACATCTGGGTCCTTGCCGTAGAACGCCTTGAACATCGGGCCGTAATCCAGCGTATGCCCGCGCGACAGGATCAGGTCGCGGAACCGCTGGCCGTTGGCGCGGGTCAGTCCGCCATTGGCGACGAACCACGCATAGGCGTCGTGATCCAGCATCTGCGTCCAGGCATAGGCGTAATAACCCGCCGCATAGCCACCGCCCCAGATGTGCGAGAAATAGCTCGTTCGGTAGCGCGGGGGGACATAGGCCGTTTCCAGCCCCATGCTCGCCAGCGTCTTCGCCTCGAACGCATCGACATCCTGCTTCGGCGCGTCGGCGGGCAGTGCATGCCACGCCATGTCGAGCTGCGCCGCTTCCTGCGCCTCGCCCGTGCTGTACCCCTGGTTGAACGTCTGCGACCGCTTGATCTTGTCGACCAGATCCCGCGGCATCGGCGCGCCCGTCTTGTAGTTCACTGCATAATGCGACAGCACCTTGGGATCGAGCGCCCAATGTTCGTTGAACTGCGACGGGAATTCCACGAAATCGCGCGCCGTATTGGTCCCCGACAGCGACGGATAGACCTGATCCGCGAACAGGCCGTGCAACGCGTGCCCGAATTCGTGGAACATCGTCGTCACGTCGTCGAAGCTGATCAGCGCCGGGCTGCCCGCAGCAGGCTTGGTGAAGTTCGCGACGTTATAGATGACCGGCTTCGTTCCAAGCAGCTTGGACTGGCCGACGAAGTTCGACATCCATGCGCCGCCGGATTTGTTGTCGCGCTTCCAGTAATCGAAATACAGCAGCCCGATCGTCGTGCCGTTCGCTTCCGACACTTCGAACACGCGCACGTCCGGATGATAGACGGGCAGGTCCTTCCGCTCCTTGAAAGTGATGCCGTACAGCTGGTTCGCGGCGTAGAAGACGCCGTCGGTCAGCACCTTGTTGATCTCGAAATACGGCTTCAGCGCATCGCCATCCAGATCGTACTTCGCCTTGCGCACCTGCTCGGAATAGAAGTCCCAGTCCCATGGCTTCAGTTCGAACAATCCGCCTGTCGCCTTGATCTGCGCCTGCAATTCGGCTGCCTCGGCGCGCTGCTTCGCGGACAAGGCCGGGCCGAACTGCTTGAGAAAGCCCAACGCCGCAGCCGGGGTCTTCGCCATCTGGTCCTGCAGCGAATAGTCGGCATAGCTGGGGAAGCCGAGCAGCTTCGCCTTCTGCGCTCGCAATTGCGCCAGTTGCGCGATCGTCGCGCGCGTGTCGTTCGCATCACCCTGTTCGGTGCGCGTCCAGCTCTTGTTGAACAACGCCTCGCGCGTCGCCCGGTCGGTCAGCGATGCGAGCGCAGGCTGCTGCGTCGTATTCTGCAGCGGAAGCACGTATTTGCCCTTCAGGCCGCGATCTTCCGCCGCCTTTGCCGCCGCGGCGATCCCGTCCGCGCCCAGACCGTCCAGCTTCTTCGCATCATCGACCACGAGCGCGCCCGCCTTCGTGCCCGCGAGCAATTTCTGCTGGAATGCGGTCTGCAACGTCGAGATTTCGGTGTTCAGCGCGCGCAGCTTCGTCTGGTCGGCCGCGGACAATTGCGCACCGGCGCGGATGAAGCCCTGATACGTCACGGTCAGCAACTGCGCCTGTTCCGGCGTCAGCTTCAGCGTGGCGCGCTTGTCCTGTAACGCCTTGACCCGCGCGAACAGCTTCGGATTGAGTGAGATGGCATCGAAATGCTCGCTCAGCTTGGGCGTCATCTTCGTCTCGACGGCCTGCAGCGTGTCGTTGGTGTTGGCCTGCGCCAGCGCCCCGAACACCTGGCTCGTCCGGTCCAGCATCCGTCCCGATTTTTCCATCGCCGCGATCGTATTGTCGAACGTCGGCGCGGCAGGATTATTGGCGATCGCCTGAATCTCGGCGAGATGCTCCTTCATCCCCTGTTCGAACGCCGGGACATAATCGGCATCCTTGATCACACGGAAATCGGGGGCCTGATAGGGCAGATTGCTCGGCTTCGCGAACGGGTTCGCAGTCTGCGCGGTGGCCGGAAGGGCGATGACGATAGCGGTGGTGGCAAGCAGGCGGACGATCATGCAGTACGGTCCTCGATCAAAAGATATGTCGCCGCTTTTCAACGGCACCGGCTGAACGGCAAGTGAAATCAGCGCCGTATTTATATGGTGAAGACCGCGGATATCACTCCGCCGCCAGCACCCCGTCCTCGTCCGCCCGTTCCTGCGCCTGCCGGTTCCACATCTCGGCATACAGGCCGTTCCGGCGCAGCAACTGCGCGTGCGTGCCGCGCTCGACGACTTCGCCCGCCTCCAGCACGACGATCTCGTCCGCATGCACGATCGTCGACAGCCGGTGCGCGATGACGATCGTCGTGCGCCCGCGTTCGATATCCTCAAGCGTCGACTGGATCTCGCCCTCGGTACGGCTGTCCAAAGCGGACGTCGCCTCGTCCAGGATCAGGATCGGCGGATTCTTCAGCAGCGTCCGCGCGATCGCGACCCGCTGTTTCTCGCCGCCCGACAGCTTCAGCCCGCGTTCGCCGACGCGCGTATCATACCCGTCGCTCTGTCCTTCGATGAACGTGGATATCGCCGCCCCGCGCGCCGCACCCTCGATCTCGGCCCGCGTCGCACCCTCTCGCCCGTAAGCGATATTGTACCCGATCGTGTCGTTGAACAGCACGGTATCCTGCGGGACGATGCCGATCGCCGCGCGCAACGATGCCTGCGTCACCTGCGCGATGTCCTGCCCGTCGATCATGATGCGCCCGCCGGTCAGGTCGTAGAAGCGGTACATCAACCGCGCGAGCGTACTCTTCCCCGCCCCCGACGGCCCAACCACTGCCAGCGTGTGGCCGGCGGGGATGTCGAGGTCGATGCCCTTCAGGATCGTGCGATCCGCATCATATCCGAAGCGAACGTTCTCGAACCGCACATGACCCTTGCCCACCACCAATGCGGGCGCGGCCGGCGCGTCGGTCACTTCGCTCGGCGTATCGATCAGGTCGAACATGCTGCCCATGTCGATCACGCCCTGCCGGATCGTGCGATACACCATCCCCAGCAGATCCAGCGGCCGGAACAACTGCGCCAGCAGCGTCGACACCAGAACCACGTTGCCCGCGGTGAACTCGCCCCGGCTCCACCCCAGCACGATCAGCGCCATGCCGAACGCCATCATCACGTTGGTGATCAACGCCTGCCCGACGTTCAGCCAGGCGAGCGAATTCTCGCTCTTCACTGCCGCCCCGGCATAGGCCGCCATCGCGGCGTCGTAGCGCTTGGCCTCGCGCTCCTCCGCACCGAAATATTTTACCGTCTCGAAATTGAGCAGCGAATCCACCGCATGCGCGACCGCGCCCGTATCCAGGTCGTTCATCCGCGTGCGCAACGCCGCGCGCCAGTCCGTCACCCACCGCGTGAAGGCGATATAGACGACCACCATCACCAATGTGCCCGTCACCAGCCACCCGCCGAACTTCGTCGCGAAGATGCCGACCACCAGCGCCAATTCCAGGATCGTCGGCGCGATGTTGAACAGCAGGAAATACAGCATCGTATCGATGCTCTTCGTGCCACGCTCGACCACCTTGGTCACCGCACCCGTGCGTCGCTCCAGATGGAAACGCAGCGACAATTGATGCAGATGGCGGAACACGTTCGCCGCCAGCCGGCGCGTCGCATCCTGCCCGACGCGCTCGAATACCGCATTGCGCAGATTGTCGAACAGCACCGATCCGAACCGCGCCGCGCCATATCCGATCACCAGCGCCAGGATTAGCGTCGTCGCCGACCGGTCGCCTTTGACCATCCCGTCCACCGCGCCCTGCAAGGCGAAGGGGGCGCCGTAGACCTGCACCAGCTTCGACAGCACGACCAGCGACATAGCGCCGACGATCCGCAATCGCAGCGACGGCGCATCCTTCGGCCAAAGATAGGGCAGGAAGCGGCGCAGCGTCGGCAGCAACGGGCGCTCGGCGCTGGCAGGGTCGGTCATCGGGGGCACAGGCGATATGTAGGGTCGGTCAATCCCCCATGAAAGCGGTTGATGGAACAAGAAAGGCGCTTCGTCGATTTTGATACCCGTAAGCGGGAGACGAAATATGGAACCGTTGTTCTTCGTCATGGCGATCATGGGCTGTTCGGATGGCAATGCGGCCTGCGCCGAGGCACGCGTCGAAACCGCCCGATATGCCACGATGGCGCAATGCCGCGCGGCAATGCCCGCAGCGTTGATGCGCAACACCGATGTCGATTACCCGGTCGTCGCCGCCAATTGCCGCACCAGTGGCCAGTATACCGCACAGGCAAAGACCTCCAAGCGCGGCGCCTGATCGTCGGTCGTAGCGACGGGCCGCCTGCGATCCGGGACTGCCCGTTGGTCGCTGTGGAAAGGACTGCTATCCTACCACCGGGGCGCACGATGCGTCCGGGGCTTGAAGATCAGATGACCTTACCCTCACACGTTCCAGCTGGTCTTGTCGAAGCACCTGTCCGACCGCTCTACAGATCCGCAACAGACGATGCGGCATCGGTCTGATGCGCGAACCCCATCTTACTAAGGTACGCTGGATGCGCCGGGCGCTGGGCGTCATGTTGGGCACTATCGCGGCGATGCTCGTCATCTGGGCGATCGAACTGGTTGCACAGTGGCTCTACCCATTCCCTGACACGATCGAGACGGCGAACCGCGCGGATCTTTCCGCGGCGATGGACAGCATATCCACGACAGCCAAAGCAATCGTCGTGTCGGCGTGGTTCGCGGGTGCGTTCTGCGGTGCATGGCTCGCGCTCCGCGTCTGCGATTGGCCGTGGTCCGGCTGGATCGTCGTGCTGTTCCTGATCGCGGGCGGCATCGCCAATCTGATTGCCATTCCGCACCCCCTCTGGATGCAGGCCGCTACCGTCGTCGCGCCGCTCGCCGGCGGCTGGATCGCGCGCCGGGTGCATCACAAGCCGTATCGCGGCGAACCGTTACTCGGCTGACGGTGGCGGTTCGGCATCTCCGTCGCGCAGCATCGGCAAAGACCAGCGGATCTGGTCACGCAGCAACGCCTCCAGTTCCTCCGCCCCGGCCGCATGAGCCGCCGCGCGCTTGCGCAACAACGTCGCAAGCAAATTCGCGCGACTCTGCGGCTCGGCACGCGCCGCCCGACCCTTCGACAGGGCGCGGGACAGGCGCAGGGAAAGCATCGTCATGCCTCTGAGTCTTAGTGGCCCGGCACCCCCGCACTGCTAACGGACGTGGTTACCAACGCCTTGGGCATGACATGGCGATCGGGCCGTTGCCGACGCTCTATACGGAACGAGGGCAGTTTCGCCCAATCGACGGATCGAACTGCATCCGGAACGAACATCCGGGCTCGCCGTTCGGTTTTCCGTCTTCAGGAAAGGTCTTGTCATGCGCATTCTCGTCCTGCCCCTGCTGGCTTTGCCCGCGGTGATGCTGGCCGCCTGTTCGGATCAGGAGGCGAAGGGCGACGCGGTGGATTTCCGTCCGCCGACGAACCAGAATCGCGCGGATTTCGCCAGTACGCTGGGCTTGCGGTTCCATGCGATGGATGCCGATCGCAACGGCACGATCGAGCAGGGCGAACTCCGCGCAAACCGCGTCGCGCGGATCATGGCGATGGACGCGAACGGTGACGGTCACGTCGCGCTCGGCGAATATGAAGCGGCGCAACTCACGCGCTTCGATGCAGCCGATAAGGACAAGGACCGCGTGCTGAGCAGCGCGGAACGCGATGCTGCCGGCTGGGGCACCCGCAATCGCGCAACGACATCGACCAAGTGAAGTTATTGAAAGCGTTCCAAATGCGTCGCTGACGGTTGACGACGAGGATACCGCAGCGCAGCATGACCGCATGGCCGACCTCCCCACGATCGCAAACAATCCCGACATCCGTTTCCTGGGCAAATTGCTCGGTGACGTAATCCGTGCGTATGGCGGCGACACATTGTTCGAGCGGACCGAATACATCCGCGCGGCGTCGGTCGATCGGTACCGCGCCAACGGCACCACCGGTGAGACCGATCTGGGGCTCGACCGGCTGGATATCGACGAGACTCTCGATTTCGTTCGCGGTTTCATGCTGTTCTCTATGCTCGCCAATCTGGCCGAGGATCGTCAGGGCATTACAGCCGAGGAGGGCGCTACCGTCGATGCCGCGCTGAAGCGGCTGGAAGCGGAGGGGATCGGCCACGACGCGGTAATGAAACTGCTGGATCACGCGCTGATCGCGCCGGTGCTCACCGCGCACCCCACCGAGGTGCGCCGCAAGTCGATGATCGATCATCGCAACCGCATCGCCGCATTGATGGCGATGAAGGATGGCGGGATCGACGAAACGCCGGAGGGCGACAAGGTCGAGGAAGCGATCCTGCGCCAGATCGCCCTGCTGTGGCAAACGCGCGTGCTGCGTCGCGAGCGGCTGTACGTCACTGACGAGGTTGAGATCGCGCTTAGTTACCTGCGCGACGTGTTTCTCCCGGCCCTCCCGGCCTTGTATCAGAGGTGGGACCGTGCGCTGGGATCGCGCACGCCGAGCTTCCTGCGGCCGGGCAGCTGGATCGGCGGCGATCGCGACGGCAATCCGTTCGTTACCGCGGAGTCCCTGCGCGCGGCGCTCGGCAAGGCGAGCGAGGCGGTGCTGGGCCATTATCTTGACGCGGTGCATGCACTGGGGGCCGAACTCTCCATCTCGACCGATCTCGCGCCCGCCGATGCGGGGGTCGAACGGCTGGCCGAGGCGAGCGGCGATACCGCCGCCAGCCGCAGCGACGAGCCGTATCGCCGTGCGCTGTCGGGCATCTACGCCCGGCTGGTCGCAACGCATATCAAGCTGACCGGCAAGCCGGCGCCGCGCCCCGGCCTGCTGACCGGACAGGCCTATCCCGATCCGCAAAGCTTCCGCGCCGATCTGGTCGCCATCGCGCACGGCTTGGCGGCGGAGGACAAGGGGCCGCTGGCGACCGGCGGTGCGCTGGGGCGGCTGATCCGCGCGGTCGAGACGTTCGGCTTCCATCTGGCCACGCTCGACCTGCGGCAGAACAGCGCGGTGCACGAACGCGTTGTCGCCGAATTGCTGAAGGTAGCAGGGGTCGAGCCGGACTATCTCGCTCTCGACGAAGCGTCGCGCGTCGCGCTGTTGCGGGCCGAACTGTCCAACGCCCGCCCGCTGACCAGCAGCTTCGCCGACTATTCCGAGGAGACGGCCGGGGAACTCGACATCGTCCGCGCCGCGGCGGAGGCGCATGCCCGGTACGGTGCGGGGTGCATCACCAACTATATCGTATCGATGGCGCAGTCGGTGTCCGACCTGCTGGAGATCAACCTGCTGCTGAAGGAGGTCGGGCTGTACCGCGCGGGCGAGACGCCGTCCGCCGCGATCATGGCGGTGCCCCTGTTCGAGACGATCGGCGATCTGGAGGCCGCGCCTGGCATCATGACCGAGTGGCTGGCCTTGCCGGAAACCGCCGCGATCGCGGGGAAGCGCGGGCATCAGGAAGTGATGATCGGCTATTCCGACAGCAACAAGGATGGCGGATATCTCACTTCAACCTGGAGCCTGTCGGTCGCATCGACTGCATTGAAACCGGTGTTCGAACGCGCCGGGATCGGGATGCAATTGTTCCACGGCCGCGGTGGCGCGGTGGGGCGTGGCGGCGGATCGAGTTTCGCCGCGATCCGCGCGCAGCCGTTCGGCACGGTGCAGGGCCGCATCCGCATCACCGAACAGGGCGAGGTGATTGCGGGCAAATACGGCACGCGCGAAAGTGCGATGGTCAACCTGGAGGCGATGGCGTCCGCGACCTTGCTCGCCAGCCTGGAACCGGATCAATTGTCGGCGGCGGACACGAAGCGGTTCGGCGCCGCGATGGACGAATTGTCGGGCGCCGCGTTCCGCGCCTATCGCGATCTCGTCTATGGTGATGAGGCGCCGGGATTCCGCATCTTCTTCCGCCAGATGACACCCATCGCCGAGATCTCCGGCCTGAAGATAGGAAGCCGGCCTGCCAGCCGGACGAAATCGGACCGGATCGAGGATCTGCGCGCGATTCCCTGGGTGTTCAGTTGGGCCCAGGCGCGCACGATGCTGCCCGGCTGGTACGGCGTCGGTCAGGCGCTGGCGGGATTCGAGGACAAGGGGTTGCTGCGCGAGATGGCGGAATGCTGGCCGTTTTTCGCCGCATCGCTTGCCAATATGGAACAGGTGATCGCCAAGTCCGACATGAGCATCGCCGCACGCTATGCCGCTCTGGTCGAGGACGACACGCTGCGCGATACGACCTTCGGGCGGATCAGGGCGGGGTGGGATCAGGCGCATGACGGACTGCTCGATGCGACCGGGCAGACGCGATTGCTGGAAAAGCATCCGGCGCTCGACGCCTCGATCCGGCTGCGCTTGCCCTATATCGAGCCGTTGAACCTGTTACAGATCGAATTGATCAAGCGGCGTCGCGCGGGCGATGCCGATGAACGGATCGGCGAGGGCATTCTGCTGTCGATCAACGCGATCGCAACCGCGCTGCGCAATTCGGGCTGAGCCTACCGGCCCGGCATCATCCGCTGCAATTCCTTCTCCCCGTCCATCTGATGCTTCAGGGCACCGGCGATATGCAGCAGGAGCAGCGCGTATAGCAGCCATTGCAGCAGGCTGTGCGCCGCGCCGAACGTGTCGTGGACGCGGTCGCGCAGTCCCGGCTCCATCGTCATGATGAAACCGATGCGTGGGAACTCGAACGTGCCGAACCAGTACATCGGCGTCTCGGCGGCGTTCTTGTATGCGGAATCCATGATCCATCCGGTCAGCGGCATCGCGAACAGGATCAGGTACAGTCCCCAATGGACGAGGTGCGATGCGGTCCGTTCCCATCCCTTGTAACTGGCAGGATAGCCCGGCGGCGTGTGCGCGAAACGCCATAGCAGCCGAAGGATCGCAAGGCCCAGCAACGTCATGCCGATCGACTTGTGCGTATCGATCGCCGGGCGGACATTCTCGTCGGCGAAAGTTGGCCAGAGCCACGCGAGCGCGACGTTGGCGACGATCCCTACGGCCATCACCCAATGCAGCAGCATCGCGGTCTTCGTGTAGCGCGTGACGTGCATGCATGGTCCCCCGGGCGTGTCCCGCAAAGCGCTAGTGGGATGCGCGAAGCAGCGCTAGAGGGGGAGCATCTTTCCTCCCGAAAGCGCCGCATTCCGATGATCCAGACCCCGGCAGGCGAGAAGCTCGCCCGTGCCTTCGCGGCGCAATCGCCCCGGCTGAAGCCGCGCATCGTCGGAGTTTCCAGCCGCTTGATCAGCGTCGGCGTGCTCGCGATCTTCGGCGCGCTGATCGCACAGGCGTTCCTGCGTCAGGGGATTGCGGTTTGGGCGGTCGGGATCGCCTATATCCTCTACGACACGGCGTTGCTGGTGTTCACCGCATGGCGCATCTGGCCGCTGCGCGACGGCGCGGTCGTGCGCCCCGCCGGCGACGCGCGGCCGCAATTCGCGGTGATCGTCGCGGCACGCAACGAGGCGACGGTGATCGACGTGACGATCGACCGGCTCGCCGCGCAGGAGGATGCACCGGACGTGATCCTGATCGCCGACGACGGATCGGACGACGCGACGCCGGAGGTCTTTGCGGCAAGATACGGCCTGGAGCCGCCGCCGTTCGGGACCATCAGTCCGCCTAGCCCTGTGCTGCCCTCGCTCCGCTGGTTGCGGCTGCCGCATGGCGGAAAGGCGCGCGCGCTGAATGCGGCGATGCTGGAGATCGATGCCGAGGTGATGCTGACGGTCGATGCGGACACGTTGCTGGAACCGGGTGCGATCGCCGCGATGCGTGCCGCCTTTGCCGCCGAACCGGAGCTGGTGGCCGCGACCGGCGTGATCCGCCCGATGTGCGGCCCAGACTGGCAGGGACGGGTGTTCGAGTGGTTCCAGACGTATGAATATGTCCGTAACTTCCTGTCGCGCCATGCCTGGGAACAGCAGCACAGCCTGTTGCTGATATCCGGTGCATTTGCCGCGTTCCGGCGCGAGGCAGTGGTGACGGTGGGCGGGTTCGATCCCGATTGCATGGTCGAGGATTACGAATTAATCCACCGCCTGCATCGCCATGCCGCGAACGAGGCGCTTGATTGGCGCGTCCGGGTGATCGGGCGAGCGATCGCCCGGACCGACGCACCGGCGACCTTGCCCGAATTCCTTCGCCAGCGACGCCGCTGGTTCGGCGGGTTCTTGCAGACGCAATACTGGAACCGCGATATGGTGGGAAACCGCCGGTTCGGTCAGCTGGGCACGCAGATGCTTCCGGTCAAAGCGCTCGACACGGTGCAGCCGATCTACGGGCTCGCCGCCTTCGCGATCCTGATCGCCGTGCTGGCGAGCGGAAGGTTGCACATCGTACTGCCGATTCTGCTGATCATGCTGACGAAGATCGCGATCGATCTGAGTTTCCATCTGGGATCGCTGCGCCTGTATGCGCGCTGGACCGGGCAGCAAGAAGGATTGCGGTGGGGGCCGGCGCTGATCGCCGCGATCCTGGAACCGTTCACGTTCCAACTGTTTCGGCATCTGGGCGCGCTACTCGGCTGGGTCGCTTTCCTGACCGGCAAGGAAAGCTGGACTGCGCAAAGCCGCAGCGCGATCCGCGCGTCACGTAACGTGACCGGCGATGTCGTCTGACCGGCGGCAGGCCTCCAACGAAATGGACCTGCCGACATTGGGGGTCGGCAGGTCCGAGTTACGCTACGCGTACAGTTGGGCACCGCAGAGGGGCGGGTGCCCGTTACTCACCTCTCCCGCGGGAGTGGCAATCGAAGATACGGGCGCTGCACCCTTCCGGATGCACCCCGCCGCGTAAATTTTCCAGATCATACGACGTGGGACATTATTCAGGGCATCAGCACCGTATCGATGACGTGAATCACGCCGTTCGACTGGTTGACGTCTGCGATCGTGATCTTGGCCATGCCGCCCTTGGCATCCATCACGCCCCAGCCCTTGCCCGATTTCATGAAGGTTACCGTGCCGCCATTGACGGTGGTGTAGGTTGCCTTGCCCATATGCTTGGCCGCATTGGCCTTGATCGCCGCCGCGCTGATCTTGCCCGGGATGACGTGATAGGTAAGAATATTCGTCAGCGTCGCCTTGTTCTCCGGCTTCACCAGCGTCTCGACCGTGCCGGCCGGAAGTTTCGCAAATGCGGCGTTCGTCGGAGCAAGCACCGTGAAAGGACCGGGGCCCGACAGCGTCTCGACCAGGCCGGCCGCCTTGACCGCGGCGACCAACGTCGTGTGATCCTTCGAATTGACGGCATTCTCGACGATGTTCTTCGTCGGATACATTGCCGCGCCACCGACCATCGGGTTGCCCTTGGCAAAGGCGAGCGTCGAACCACCGGCAACGACTGCAAGTGCGAGGACCGACGCGCGAAGCGTCTTGTTCTTGGTGAGGATCATAGGGGCTCTCCTGCTTATTGATCCGCAAGCTTGCGGATTGGCGGCAGGTACGGGGGAAGGACCGATCCGGATGCAGGTCAGACCTGCGACAGCGTTCCCTTGGCCACGACCGGGCCCTGCGGCAGGCCGGTGGGCGATCCGCCGACTGCCTCCAGCGAGACAGCAAGAGTCGCGCCAGCGGCCAGTAGCGCGCGGTGAGCCCGATTGACCGTCAGCGTCGTTGCCCCCTTGCCGCTCAGTAGCCCAAGCGACCGGGGCGTGGCGTCGGCCCCGATGATCCACAGTTCAGCGCTCTGCTTCGCATCGGCAAGCGCGGCTTCCGTCAGGCGCAGGCCGCCGGTCGTTGGATCGTAGACTGCAGTCACAGGAGCACTCGACGCGTCCGGAACGGCGGTCGTGTCCGGGAAGATCGCAGCGACGAGCATTTTCGCGGGCAGGGCGGCGATCACCGGCGCGGACGGCGTGGTACGCGGATCGGGCGCAGTCGGTGCCGGGCGCAACAGCACGACGAGCAACAGGCTCGCCGCGATCAAGCTGGCGATCGCGGCGATGCCGGGCCACAGCAGCCCTGTCCGGCGCACCGGTTCGAGCGCAGGCGCAGTGGGAGAATCGATCGACCGCTCGATCCGCGCGAACACGCCGCCGGACGGGGTCATTTCCGGCCAGAGATCGAACAATTGCGCCAATCGCGTCCGCCATGCCTCGACCGACTGCGCGAATCCCGGATCGGCGAGCACGCGCCGCAATGCCTGCGCACGTTCATCCCCCTCGATCAGGCCGAGCGCCAGTTCGGCGGCCGCCATGTCTGGATCAGGCCCTTCGGATTCGCGCGCGCCGGCGACGGGCGGGAGCATATCGTCGCTCATACGCCGAGACACTCCTTCAATTTGAGGAGGCCGCGCCGTACCCAGCTTTTCATCGTGCCCAGCGGCACGTTCTGGCGTTCGGCGAGATCGGCATAGGTCGCGCCGTCGAAGAATGCCGTACGGATCGCGTCCCGCTGCCGTGCCTCGAGACCGTCGAGGCAGACATGCAGCCGGCGTGCTTCCTGATCGGTCTCGATCGTTTCGCTCGCGATCGGTGCCCGGTCCGCAATGTCGGGCACGCCCTCGATCGGGCTGGCGCGGCGTATCTTCTGCGCGCGCTGCCAGTCGATCGCGCGGTTGCGCGCGATCGTGGCGAGCCACGTGATCGGGCTTGCACGCGAGGGTTCGTAGGCTCCCGCACGCTTCCAGATCGTCAGATATACGTCGTGCAACACATCTTCCGCCGCTTGTCGTTCACCGCAGATACGGAAGGTGATGCCAAATAGTTTCGCAGACGTAAGTAAGTACAGTTCGCGAAAAGCCTGACGATCCTCATCTCCGGTCTTGACGAGCATTTCCGTCAGGTAGGCACGCGCCGCGGCGGCCGCCCGTTCCGGATCGGTAATGGTTCCGATCGGTTCAGCTGATTGCGAGCTCGTCACAGATCGTCTTGCTACAATGCCTTACGGCGAACGGCAATCGCTGGATCTTCGGCAGGATCGAGTGCCAAGCGCGCCGGTGACCGACTTGGCAATTCCAAGGTAGCGTTATCAGCGCGCTTTGCGTAAGAGCCGCGGCACACGCCGGGCTGCCCCAAGGAGACACCGCCGAGCATGCGCATCGCCATCGCATCCGATCACGCCGCTTTCAATTTGAAGGCGGTTCTCGCAGCTTGGCTGGCGGGGCAGGGGCATGACATCGTCGATCTTGGCCCCGACAGCACGGACCGCGTCGACTACCCCGATTTCGGATACCGGCTTGCGAATACCGTAGCGGCAGGGGACGCCGATCGCGGCGTTGCCTTGTGCGGGTCGGGCATCGGTATCTCGATCGCGGTCAACCGCAACCCCGCGATCCGTTGCGCGCTGGTGGGCGAGCCGTTGTCCGCGGCGCTTGCGCGCGAGCATAACGATGCCAACGTCATCGCGATGGGCGCCCGCCTGACCGGCGAGGACATGGCGAAGGTCTGCATCACCGCTTTTCTGACCACCGATTTTGCCGGCGGCCGCCATTCGGCGCGCGTCGATAAATTGAGCCATCCGCAGTTCGAGGAGCTTCCAGCATGAGCACCAACCCGCAGACTTTGAACGACGTCCAGCCGGACGGATTCTTCACCCGTAGCCTGGCCGAGGCCGATCCCGCGATCTTCGCCGGCGTCGCGCACGAACTGAAGCGCGAGCAGACGCAGATCGAACTGATCGCGTCGGAGAATATCGTCTCCAAGGCGGTGTTGCAGGCGCAAGGGTCCGTCTTCACCAACAAATATGCAGAGGGCTATCCGGGCAAGCGCTACTATCAGGGCTGCGCGCCGTCCGACGAGGTGGAGGCGCTCGCGATCTCGCGCGCCTGCGAGTTGTTCGGCTGCGGTTTCGCCAACGTGCAGCCTCATTCGGGCGCACAGGCGAACGGCGCGGTGATGCTGGCCTTGGTCAAGCCGGGCGAGACGATCCTCGGCCTCAGCCTCGATGCCGGCGGACATCTTACGCACGGCGCACGCGCGGCGATGTCGGGCAAGTGGTTCAACGCGGTGCAATATGGCGTCGATCCGGTTACGCACCTGATCGATTTCGAACAGGTTCGCGCTTTGGCACTGGAGCATAAGCCGAAGCTGATCATCGCCGGCGGATCCGCCTATCCGCGCCAGATCGATTTCGCGAAATTCCGCGAGATCGCGGACGAGGCCGGCGCTTATTTCATGGTCGATATGGCGCATTTCGCCGGGATCGTCGCGGCGGGCCATCACCCCTCGCCGCTGCCGTACGCGCATGTCGTGACGACGACGACGCACAAGACGCTGCGCGGCCCACGCGGCGGCATGGTGCTGACCAATGACGAGGCGATCGCCAAGAAGATCAACAGCGCGGTGTTCCCGGGCCTGCAGGGCGGGCCGCTGATGCACGTGATTGCAGCGAAGGCAGTCGCGTTCGGCGAGGCGTTGCAGCCCGATTACAAAAGCTACATTGCCGCCGTGGTCGAGAATGCAAAAGTGCTGGCCGCGACGCTCAAGGAGCGCGGGGCGGAAGTCGTTTCGGGCGGCACCGACACGCATCTTGCGCTGATCGACCTGACCCCGCTGGGCGTGACGGGCAAGGATGCGGACGAGGCGCTGGAACGCGCCGGCATTACCTGCAACAAGAATGGCATTCCCAACGATCCGCTGCCGCCGACCAAGACCAGCGGCATCCGCGTCGGATCGCCCGCAGGCACGACGCGCGGTTTCGGCCCGGCGGAATTCCGCGACATCGGCCACATGGTCGCCGATGTGCTCGAAGGGCTGCGTCAGAAGGGCGAAGCCGGCGATCCGCAGGTCGAGGCGGAGGTGAAGGAACGAGTTGCCGCCATGTGCGCTCGGTTCCCGATCTATCCCGAAGGACTTTGACATGACCGATTCGAACACCAACATCGACAAGCCGCTGGGCAAGAGCATGGCGAAATGGGCAGCACTCGGCGCCGTCGTGGCGATCCCGGTGCCGTTCGTTGGCCCGATCATCGGCGCGGCGGCCGGGGCTGGATACGCCTATCTCAAGGCAAAGAAGAAGGTTTGAATGCGCTGCCCATTTTGCGGACATGAAGACAGCCAGGTAAAGGATTCCCGCCCCACAGATGACGGTGCCGCGATCCGGCGCCGTCGCCAGTGTGAGGGGTGCGCGGCACGGTTCACCACGTTCGAGCGAATACAGTTGCGCGACCTGTACGTGCTGAAGAGCGAAGACAAGCGCGAGCCGTTCGACCGCGAGAAACTGCTGAGATCCGTATCGATCGCAGCACGCAAACGGCCGATCGATGCGCTGCGGCTGGAAAAGCTCGTTTCCAGCATCCAGCGCCAACTGGAGACGCAGGGCGAAAACGAAATTCCCTCCAAACGCATCGGCGAACTGGTGATGGAAGGGCTGAAAGGCATGGATTCGGTCGCCTATATACGCTTTGCCAGCGTCTATAAGGACTTCCGTGAAGCTCGCGATTTCGAGGAATTCGCCGGCAGCGTGACCGAAGCGGGCAAGAATTGAGCGACGTACCGGCCTCTAGCGCGCCACTCCCGGTTATCGTGCTCGTCCGCCCGCAACTGGGTGAGAATATCGGCAAAGCGGCACGCGCGATGCTCAATTTCGGGCTGACTGAGATGCGGCTTGTCACCCCGCGCGACGGCTGGCCGAATCCCTCTGCCGGGCCGGCCGCAAGTGGCGCGGATATCGTGCTGGAACAGGCGCGCGTATATAACAGCGTGGCGGATGCGGTTGCCGACTGCACGCATGTCTATGCGACCACGGTCCGCAAGCGCGGCGTGACCAAGCCGGTCGTGACGCCGGAACAGGCGGGGCGTGCGATCCACGCATCCGCAGGACGAACCGCGATCCTTTTCGGTCCGGAGCGTTCGGGCCTCGAGACTGATGACGTGGCGCTGGCTCGCGAGATCATCACCGTTCCGATCAACGCCGAATTCGGGTCGTTGAACCTGGCGCAGGCGGTGATCCTGGTCGCATACGAATGGTCGAAAGGTATCGAACTTGCCTCGCCGCCGGAGACCGACCTGCCGCTTCCCGCTCCTCACGAGGAATTGGAAGGAATGATCGGACAGTTGGACGCGATGCTCGAGGCGGCGCACTTCTTCTATCCCCCGGCGCGCACCCCGGTGACGAAGCGGACGTTACGCACATTATTGACCAAGCCGGGCTGGTCGAGCCAGGAGGTGCGGACGTTTCGCGGCATGCTGAGTGCTTTGTCGGGGAAGAAGGGGCCGAAAGACCCGCCGACTTAACGCCGATCGAACGCGGCCATTTCGTAAGCAATGGAGGCTTCGACCAGATCGTCCCACAGGTCCGCGATGACCGCGCCGGGCAATCCAGCCATCTCGGCAGCAGTTCGGGCGTTGGCGATGACTTGGGCCTTGCGCACCTCGTCGCGAACCGCGGCACGCTCCGGCTTGATGCGCGCGGCGGCGTCCATATAGGCGAATCGCTGGACCAGCAGGGCAACGATGTCGCGGTCGACCTGATCCACGCCGGCGCGAACCTCCGCCATTGTGGTGCAGTCGCGGGCGGGGAGGATCGTATCGCTCATATCCAAGCCTTTGTCGCAGCACTTCGGCTCTGTCCAGCTTGAGACTCCCGAGCTTGACTCCTGCCGGTGGTGCGGCTAACCGCCCGCCATTCGCAAATGGCTCCGCACCCCGGTGAAGCGGCGGCCCTGATTCCGATCTTTGATCGGACAGAGCGATGACCGGGTATCGATCAGCCTAGCCGTCACACGCGAAGCCGGTCCTGTTATTGGCAATTGCAAAGGTAATTTACATGTCGAAGCGTTCCAGCGCAAAGCACAAGCTCGATCGCCGTATGGGCGAGAATATCTGGGGTCGTCCGAAGTCCCCAGTAAACAAGCGCGAATACGGCCCCGGTCAGCACGGTCAGCGCCGCAAGGGCAAGGTCAGCGATTTCGGTATCCAATTGCGCGCCAAGCAGAAGCTCAAGGGCTATTATGGCGACGTGACCGAGAAGCAGTTCCGCGCCTGCTACACCGAAGCCGCCCGCATGAAGGGTGACACCGGTCAGAACCTGATCGGCCTGCTCGAACAGCGCCTGGACATGATCGTGTACCGCGCGAAGTTCGCCCCGACGGTGTTCGCAGCACGCCAGCTCGTCTCGCACGGACACATCCGCGTCAACGGCGTAAAGTGCAACATCGCATCGCGTCGTTGCTTCCCCGGCATGGAAATCACGTTGGGCAGCAAGGCCAAGGAAATGACGCTGGTGATGGAAGCGCAGAGCCTCGCCGAGCGCGAAATCCCCGATTACGTTGCGCCGGACGGCAATGCCAAGGTCACGTTCACCCGTGTTCCGACGCTGGACGAAGTGCCCTACCCGGTGAAGATGGAACCGAACCTGGTCGTCGAATTCTACTCGCGCTAACCCTGCGGGAGGATCGACCGGTCGGCATCGACACGGTTACGATATGAGGAGGGCGGTCCGGCAACGGGCCGCCCTTTCTCGTTCATAGCCCTAGCGATTTACGCAGGAACGCGTCGGACTTGCCGAGCATCTCGGTTCGGGCACCGTCATCCTCCAGATAATGATCAAGTCCTTTGAACTCGACATATTCCACGGTTCGCCCTGCGTCCTTCAACCTGCCTGCCATGTAGCGAGATTCCGCGACGCCGACATTGCGGTCAAGATTGCCGTGGAACATCAATACCGGCGCCTTGATCCGCGCCGCATTGCGTGCCGGTGATCCCTGAACGACATGGGGTCCCTTGCCGATGAACGTGTCGACCAGCCTGTAATTGCTATAGCCGCTCGCCTCTGTGCGCAGCATTTCGAGATCGGTTACGGGGGCGATCGCCACGATCGCCTTGAAGAGGTCCGGATCAAGCACGGACGATTGCAGCGCGGCATATCCGCCGTAAGACCAGCCGACGATCCCCAGCTTACCCTGTGCAGCGATGCCTTGCGACATGAGCCACCGTCCGGCATCGTTCACGTCGTCAATCGCTGTCCGCCACGATTGAAAGCCGTTCTTCTGGTACCACGCATCGCCATATCCGGTCGAGCCGCGGTAATTCGGCTGGAGCACGGCATAACCGCGATTGGCGAAGAATTGCGACAGCCAATCGAAGCCCCACTCGTCACGCGCGCCCGGTCCGCCGTGCGGCATGACGATGGCCGGGATGTTCTTTCCATCGCTGCCCGGCGGCAGTGTCAGATAGGCCGGAATCATCGTTCCATCGGCCGCAGGGAATGTGATCGCTTTCACCGGCGACAAGGCAACCGAATTAAGTTGCGGCCGCGCCGATACGACTTCCTCGAGCTGGCGATTCGACTTGTGATAGACGTAATAGCGTCCAGCGTTGGTGTCGCTGCCCGCAAACAGCAGCAGAGTGTTCTCGTCCGCGCTGGCGTCGATAAAGGTCACGAGCGGTTGCCCCGGCAGAGCTTTGCCAAGCGAGATGCGCAACTTCTGCAGAACCGGATCGAAGAATTCCGCTTGGCGCCGGTCTGTGACGAACGACGCGCCGACAACGCGGTTCTGCCGCCCCAAACGGATCAGCCCCGAAACATCTACATCAGGCCGGGCAAACACCAGTTGCCGCTTCAGGCTGCCGTCCAGTGCAACGCTGTATAGCGCTTTTCTACCATCCAGCCGGTCGAAACCGTATGCGATATCGAGATCGCGATCGACCGCATAAGGGTTGAACCCGATAGTGGCGTCGCCGCCTATGTTCAGCGTACCGAACGGTTTCCAATCGTTGCTCGATCGCAGACGATAGAGGTAGTTGATCGCGGGACCGGCATATCCCGCAGAATCGCGTGGTTGCAGGCCCATCATTCGAACGGTGCCATGTCCGTCAGTCAGATACTCCACCGCCGAAGGCCGGGGGGATACGACGGTACGGCGCTGTGTCCCGGCAGGATCGACCATCTCGACGCCCAGCCCTTCGGCCGAACTGCTGATATGAGTACCTAGCGAGGATTCGGGGATGAAGTCGCGTGTCATCAGAACCTGGCCGGCTGGATCGTCCGGTAGCCAGTCGATGACGGTACCGCCGTCCTGTGCGACGCCCAGCGAGCGAGCGTTGGTACGCGCGCTCAGCTGACGCTGATCCCGACCATCGCTGCTAATCGACACCGATCGGGTAAAGGCCAGGGTCTGCGCACCGCGGTCGATAAATTAGATGCTGCAGATCAGGCGATCGTTCTTGGACCAACGACACTCGGTCAGCCGGTCGGGTTCCCCGCTCGAACTCAGGATCGGCGTCGGCTTTCCGCCTTTTACCAGATCCGCGATCATCAACATCGCCCCCCTGCCCTTCAGCGGCGTGATCATCGCGACGTGTGTGCCGTCCGGCGACAGGCTCATCTGAGAGATGCCTTCACGCGCGCCGAAAGCGGCGGCGGCGTCGAAAACCAAATCCGGCGCCGCCCCCGCCGGCGCGGTCAGGACCATTGCTCCTCCGGTAAGAAGTGCGCGCAAGATACCCCTAGATTGCAACATGATGACCCCCGTTTAACGAACGACAAACGATAGAGCAGCCTCGGTCCGGTGCAATAGCGCCTCCGCGTCTTGCGCGGACCGTTTGGCACTGCCAAACCCGGTCGATCCCGACCATCCGGAGTTCTTCATGCGCAAAACTATCGTCCTGCTTTTGGCTGCGGCTGCGGCTTCGTCGTCGGGCATCACTGTCGTTTCCGCAAAAGATGCGCCCAAGCCGGCCATTTCAATCGAAACGCTGAAGACAGTGACGCAGACATTGTCGTCCGACGCTTATGAAGGACGTGCGCCCGCTACGCCTGCGGAGGACAAGACGGCTGCCTATATCGTCGAACGCTTCAAGCAGGCGGGGCTGAAGCCCGGCAACAAGGGCAATTGGTTCCAGGATGTGCCGCTGGTCGAGATCACGGCCAGCAACGTGACTCCGCTGACCGTCAGCGGGGGAAAGGCGCCGGTGACAGCGGAATATCGCAAGGATCTGGTCATCGCGACGTACCGCGTGACGCCGAACGTCGCGATCAAGAACAGCGACATGGTGTTCGTCGGGTACGGGATCGACGCGCCTGAGCGTGGCTGGAATGATTATGCGGGAGTCGATGTGAAGGGAAAGACGGTCGTCATCCTGATCAACGATCCCGACTGGCGAACGATGACCCTGGACGGCCCGTTCGGCGGGCGTGCGATGACCTATTACGGGCGCTGGACGTACAAGTTCGAGGAAGCGGCGCGGCACGGCGCGGCGGCGGCGATCATCGTCCACGATACCGAACCGGCCGCGTATGGCTGGGGCGTCGTGCAATCAAGCTGGACCGGGCCGCAACTGGAACAGGATACGCCGGGCGACCATATGGACCAATCACAGGCAATCGGATGGATGCAGAAACCTATTGCGGAGGCCGTGTTCGCGAGCGCGGGCAAGAACTTCGCCGAACTGGCCAGGGCGGCATCGATCAAGGGCTTCAAGGCGGTCCCGCTGGGCGTGAAGGCCTCGGTTTCGTTCACCAATACGATCCGACGTCAGGCGTCGAAGAACGTCGTGGGCATCTTGCCGGGCACGACAAAGCCTGACGAGGTGGTGATGTATTCCGGTCATTGGGATCATCTGGGCCGCTGCGATGCGGTTAATGGCGACGATATCTGCAACGGCGCGGTCGACAATGCTACGGGCATCGCCGGGCTGGTCGCGCTGGCCGAAGCGAGTGTGAAGGCTGGCCCCGCCAGGCGCAGTCAGGTGTTTCTGGCAGTGACGGCGGAGGAATCGGGGCTGCTGGGATCGAAATTCTACGCCGAGAACCCGGTCTATCCGCTCAACAAGACGGTCGGCGGGGTCAATATGGACGGTCTGAACGTGATCGGAAAGGCGAAGGATTTCGTGCTGGTCGGCGCGGGCAAGTCCGAGCTGGAGGATCTGGTCAAGCCGCTGGTCGCCGCCGAAGGGCGTGTGATCACGCTGGAGGCCAATCCGGAACGCGGCTCCTATTATCGGTCGGATCATTTCAGCTTCGCCAAGCTGGGCGTGCCGATGCTGTACGGCGAAAGCGGCGAGGATCTGGTCGTCGGCGGGACCGCCGCCGGCAAGGCCGCGACCGAGGATTATGTCGTCAATCGCTATCACAAGCCGCAGGACGAATATGATGCCGCGTGGAAATGGGATGGTGCGGTGTCTGACCTGAACATCTATTACGCGCTTGGCCACGGACTGGCAGAAAGCGACACATGGCCGAACTGGTATCCATCCGCCGAATTCCGCAAGGTGCGCGACGCCAGCCGGGCAGGATCGAAATAAGATGATGAAGCATGTCGTACAGCCAGCGGAGTGGGCGCGGCACAAGGCGGTGTGGATCGGCTTTCCCAGCCATCCGGATCTGTGGGTCGAGGATCTGGCGCCGGCGCGAGAGGAAGTCGTGGCGTTCGCCCGCGCCGTGCATGCCGACGGGCGCGGCGAACGCGTCATTCTGGTAGCCGCGGACGAGGAAGCGGGTAGTGCCGCGCGCACGATGGCGAAGGGTATCGCCGATGTCGTGATCGAGCCGTTCGGCGACATTTGGCTACGCGATACCGCGGCGATCGTGCTGAACGACGGTACGGCGCGCGATTTCCGCTTCAACGGCTGGGGCGGTAAATACGATCTACCCGGCGATGACGATATCGGCCAGCGACTGGCGGCGCGGCGGCACATCCACGCCGAATCGTGCGACTGGATCCTGGAAGGCGGCGCGATCGACGGCGACGGCACGGGTCGCGTCGCGACGACCGAACAATGCCTGCTGAACCACAATCGCAATCCCGGCCTGTCCAAAACGGATATCGAGGCGAGGTTGCTGTCTGATCTGGGGTTCACCAGCGTGATCTGGCTCGGCGAGGGGCTGATGCACGATCATACGGACGGGCATGTCGACAATCTCGCGCGGTTCGTCGGACCGGGCAAGCTGGCGATCCCGCAGGCGGCGGAGAACGACCCCAACTGGCTGGTCTATCAGCATGCCGCGCGGGACGCGGCGCTGCACGACGATCTGGAGATCGTGACGATCCCGTCGCCCGGGCGCGTATTGCGCGACGAGGAGATCGTGCCGGCCAGCTATATGAATTTCTATATCGGCAATGCGACCGTGGTCGTGCCGCAATATGGGGCTCCCAACGATGCGGCGGCGGTCGCGGCGATCCAGGCACTGTTCCCCGACCGACAGGCGATCGGGCTGCATGCCGATCACATCCTGACCGGCGGCGGCAGCTTCCACTGCATCAGCCAGCAAATCCCGGAATAGTCAGCACGGCTGGCGTCCGGCTCGACCGATCAGTGGAAGTCGCGCGATTTCGTGATGATTCGTACGTCGCGCGGATGGCCGTGCCGTGGCGTATCGCGCCCCTGCGCCGTTCCACGCGATCCGTCGCGCGATGAAGTACGCGGCGGGTCGTCGTGGCGGGAGGGCAGGGGGTGTTCGAAGGCATCGGATCGCAGCAGGCGGATCTTCGCCTTGTCGAGATCGGAGAGGTGGTCGAGCAGGTCGGTCCGATCGATTACCCGCGTCGCCATCAGGTGGACGACATTGCCCTCCAGCGGACCGGCGCGCTGTACATTGCCCTCCACCTCCATCAGCCGCGCGGCCATCACCTGCCGGCGGAAACGTTCGAACATCCGTGCCCACAGGACGATGTTGGTCACGCCGCTTTCATCCTCGATCGTGACGAAGATCGCATTGCCGTTGCCGGGGCGTTGACGCACCAGCACGATTCCCGCCGTGCGGACGCGCAAGCCGTTGCGCGCAGCGGACGTCTCGGCACAGCTCAGCACGCCGTCGGCCTTCAGGATCGCACGCAGGAACGACATCGGATGTGCCTTCAGCGACAGGCGCGTCATCTGGTAATCCGCGACGACATGCTCGGCCTGCGACATGACCGGAAGCTCGGCATCGGATTCCGTCCCCAGTTCGGCCGCCTCCGCCGCGGCGAACAGCGGCAGCGAAGCGGCGGGGGTGCGCCGCACCTCCCACAATGCGTCGCGTCTTCCGAGCCCGATCGATCCGAACGCATCCGCATCAGCCAGTAGGCGCAGTGCGCGTTCCGGCAGGCGGGCGCGGCGAGCCAGGCTTTCGATCGAGGTAAAAGCGCCCTCCGCCCGCGCGATCACCAAGGCGTCCGCCCAAGCCGGCCGGAATCCGGTAATCTGTTGCAGCCCCAGACGTAGTGCGAGATCGGCGGCAGTCGGCTCCAGCGTACAATCCCACCGGCTGGCATTCACGTCGATCGCGCGGATCTCGACATCGTGCTCCACCGCGTCGCGCACGATCTGCGCCGGGGCGTAGAAACCCATCGGTTGCGAATTGAGCAGTGCGCAGGCGAAAACCGCAGGCTGATGGCATTTGATCCAGGACGACACATAGACAAGACGTGCGAACGACAAAGCGTGGCTTTCCGGAAAGCCGTAGGATCCGAACCCCTTGATCTGTTCGAAGCAGCGCCGCGCGAAATCCTCTTCATAGCCGCGCACGGTCATGCCTCCGATCATCTTCTTCTCGAAATGCTCCATCCCGCCGACATGGCGGAACGTCGCCATCGCGCGGCGTAGCTGGTTCGCCTCGCCGGGTGTGAACTTCGCCGCGACGATGGCGAGCTTCATCACCTGTTCCTGGAACAGCGGCACGCCCTTCGTCTTGTTGAGAAGGTCGTACAATTCACTCGCCGGACCATGTTCGGGGCTGGGTGAGGGATAATAGACCTTCTCGGTCCCGGCGCGGCGGCGCAGATAGGGATGCACCATATTGCCCTGAATCGGACCCGGCCGGACGATCGCGACCTGGATCACCAGATCGTAGAGTTCGCGCGGTTTCAGCCGTGGCAGCATGTTCATCTGCGCACGGCTTTCGACCTGGAACACGCCGATACTGTCGCCCTTGCACAGCATGTCGTAGGTCGCCGTGTCCTCCTGCGGGATATTGGCGAGATCGTGATCGCCCCTGCCATGCTCGCGCATCAGGTCGAACGCCTTCTGGATGCAGGTCAGCATGCCGAGCGCCAGAATATCGACCTTCATCAATTGCAGCGCATCGATATCGTCCTTGTCCCATTCGATGAATGTGCGGTCGGCCATCGCGCCGTTATGGATCGGCACGGTTTCGTCGAGCCGGTCCTCGGTCAGCACGAATCCGCCGACATGCTGCGACAGGTGGCGAGGGAATTTCAGGATTTGTTCGACCAGCATCTTCAGCCGGGCGATTTCCGGGCTGTGCAGGTCGAAGCCCGTCTCCGCGAAACGGCGTTCCTCGATCGCATCGGCGAAGCTGCCCCATACCGTACTGCTGATCCGGCTCGTCACGTCCTCGGTCAGGCCGAGCGCCTTGCCCACTTCGCCGACCGCACTGCGTGGCCGGTAATGGATCACCGTCGCGGCGATCCCGGCGCGGTGCCGCCCGTACCGGTCATAGATATACTGCATGACCAGTTCGCGGCGTTCGTGTTCGAAATCGACATCGATGTCCGGCGGCTCGTCCCGCTCGCTCGACACGAAGCGCGAGAAAAGCAGGTCGTGCTCCATCGGATCGACCGACGTGACGCCCAGCAGGAAACACACCACCGAATTCGCGGCGGACCCGCGCCCCTGACACAGGATCGGCGGATCGACTGAGCGGGCATAGCGGACCACGTCGTGCACGGTGAGGAAATAACAGGCATAATTCCGTTCGCGGATCAGCCCGAATTCCTCATACAACAACCGGCAAAGCTTACCCGGAAGCCCCTCCGGATAGCGTTCCACCGCCGCGAGCAGGACAAGATGCTGCAGCCAGTCCTGCGGATCGTAACCGTCGGGCACGGGTTCGTGCGGATATTCGTATTTCAGATCGTCGAGCCTAAAGTCGATCCGGTCGAGAAAGGCGATCGTCGCTGCCACTGCCGATGGACGATCCTCGAACAGGCGAAGCATTTCGTCGCCCGATTTCAGATAACGCTCCGCATTCGGCCGCAGGATGCGACCGGCCTGCTGTACCTTCACGCCCGCACGAATGCAGGTGAGGATATCGTGTAGCGGGCGGGCATCGGGACCGGCATACAAGGCGTCGCACGTGGCGATCACCGGCACGCCGGCGTCGTCCGCGATCCGGCACAGCCCGCTCAACCGGCGCCGGTCCGATCCCTGGAACGGCATCGTCGCGCCCAGCCAGACGCGGTCCGGTGCGGCGCGTCTCAATCGTGCGAGCGTGGTCGCCAGATCGCCTGTATTAGGCCGCGCCTGCCAGTATCGCGGCTGATCCGGCGCGATCGTCTCGGCACCGGGCAGCGCCACGACGTTCGGAGCGGGCTCCTGCGCATCCCGTATTTCCTGCGTGTTCCGTCCGGGCCTGTTTTCTGCCGCCATCGCGCCGTTCTCGGCAGGATCGAAGCTGCTTTCGGGCATTACGATCAACAGCAGGTCCTCGAGATGCGCGAACAGGTCGGCAATCTCCAGCAGGCATCCCCCTTTCAACGCGCGCCCGTTCCCGACCGTCAGCAGGCGAGTCAGCCGGCCCCACCCGTAGCGCGTGGCCGGATAGGCGACGATGTCCGGCGTGCCGTCAGCGAATACCAGGCGCGCGCCCGAGACGACGCGCAGGTCCGTCTCGCACGCTGCATGTTCCTCGGGCGTCAGTATCACCGGTTCGCCGCGCCGTTCTTTATCGGCAAGCCAAGCCTCGCGCGCCTTGTCCGGTGCATCGCGAAGCGCAACCCAGGCGCGCACGACCCCCGCCACCGTATTGCGATCCGCGATGCCGATGCCGCGCAGCCCCTGCGCGACCGCCTGCGCGACCATGTCGCTCGGATGCGATGCACCGTGCAGGAACGAATAGTTGGTGGCGGCGGCCAGTTCGGCGAAGGGCGTGCCCGTCGTCATGCGAACAGGCCGTGGACATACCATCCGGGCGCCGCACGTTCCGTGCCGTACAGACCGTGGCGGAACACCCAGAAACGCCGGCCACGCGCATCTTCTATACGGTAATAATCGCGCGTCGGCCGGGTCGGGCCATCATGCCACCATTCGGCGGCGATGCGTTCCGGCCCTTCGAAACGCGTGACGTCGTGCAGCGTACGGCGCCAGCGGAATTGCCGCGGCGGGCCGTCCGGCACCTCTGCCGTGACCTGGATCGGCTGCGGCGGATCAAACAGGTGCAGCGGGCGTGACGGCGGTTCGCCGGGTGTCGGCGCCTCCCATGTCGTGGCGACCGTTTCGACCGCGGGCAGCGCGAGCACCGCCTGTTCGGGAATGTGCGTGTCCTGCGCGCGCAACCGGCGGAAGCGTCCGCGACCCAGCCGAGTACTTAACCGATCGATCAATGTCGCCAACTCGCCCTCCGCGACCGCGCCGCCTTCCAGCTGCAATTGCGTCGGCGCGAGCGGACCCAGCGTCGGTACGCTCAGGCGGACCATGTCGAAGCCAAAGCCCGGATCGATCGGATCCGCCAATCCCTCGATCCGTTCCTCGAACAGGCGGATGACGACTTTCGGATCGCGCACTTCCAGGCTCGTCTCGACGACAAGATCGACCGCCAGTCCGTCGCTGCGAAACAATCGCGCGGCGAATTTGCGTCCGCCCTGATGCCGCTCGGCCATCGTCTCCGCAGCCTCGCACGCCAGCGATTCGAGGATGTCGAGCGCGGCGGCGGTCTGCGTCAACGGTTCGGCAAGCCGCCGTTCGACCGTCAATGCAGGCTCCGTCCGGCGCGGTACGATGCGGCTGTCCGACTTGCCGGTCAGCCGAGCGAGCGACGCGACCATCGCATCGCCGAACCGCGCGGCGAGTGGAGCGCTGGAGCGGCCCGCCAGATCGCCGATCGTCTTCAGTCCCGCGCGGCGCAGAGCCAGTTCGGTATCGGGGTCCAGCCGCAATGCGACGACGCCAAGCCGCCGCACCGCCGCGGCCTCGTCGGGCGCGGGCATTGTCTGGAACCGGGCCAGCGCCTGTGCCGCCTCGGGCGTGCGGGCCAGCGCGTGCCGTGCCTGCACGCCAAACGCCGCCAGCCGTCGTTCCACGTCTGCGGCCAGATCGTCTTCGGTCCATCCCGCATGCATGCAGCCCGTGATGTCGAGCGTCAGCCCGTCCATCCCGTCGATCGCAACCAGCGGGGTATAGCGATCGCATCCCTCCGCAATGCGCTCCAGCAGCGCATCGTCTGCGGCAGGATCGGCTTCGATCGCGGCCAGTTCGGGCACGCGCGCGCGGGCATCTGCCAGCGCCATGCCAGCGTCGATGCCCAGCGCCTGCGCCGCGCGATCGACCGCCACCAGCCGCATCGCACCGCGCTGTTTCTCGACGAAGACATAGGGGTTATCCGGCGCGCCGTGCCGCGCCAGCCGATCCGCTGCCAGGAACGGGAACCACAGCGCCAGAAAGCGCCGCCTGATATCCTGCCGACCGGAAGATTGCCTCGTCACGATCCCACTCCACACACCAGCGTCCGCCGGCCTTTCCGCCGCGTCGTCGCGACAATTCCACATCCAGCGTCGGAAACCCCGGCGCGTTCGCCGCCAGCGGCGATGCCGCCGCCGACCGTATTTGCCACCGCGTATGCGCCGCACTGGGCGATGGTTCGGCGAGCACGCGCAGCATCAGCGCCGTCACGCCAGAGGCTTCCGCCGCCACCGCCAGTCGCCGGCTGGCGGTCAGGTCCAGCGCCCGGGGGAGCGCCACAGTTCGATCACCACGATCCCGGCATCCGCGCACCGCACGACCTCCGCCGCGACTCGCAGCACCGAAAGCGCATCGGGCAGCAACCCGACGATCAGATCGGTGCCGCGCAGATCCAGCTGTACCAGACCGGGCATGTGCAGCGCGCCGCCGGCCCCCTGCACGCCCTCCTCCTTCAGCCACACGACCGATCCCGTACCCCCGCGCCGTACGATCATTGCCGCAAATCCGGCGGCGCTGCTCGCATCCTCCGCATCGGCCGCGAAGATTTCATGCAGCCGCCCCCGCTCCAGCCCGCCCCCAAGGCTGGCATCGATCCCGGCATGACCCAACACTGTGACGCCCGACGTTTCCGTCTGGCGCCGCCCCTCGATTTGAGAGACACGCTGCCTGAGCGCCGTAAAAGCTATGACCGAATCGCGCATTTCCGTTCCCGTTATGTTCCTGTTCTTCCTGATACGGATTTGAGTCAAGCATCGTGATTTGAACGATAAGTGACGTGTTCAATGTCACGGCCATGCTTAGATAGCGAAGAAGCGTCGGATGCTGGCAGGGGCGCCCTCCGAATTGAGGGCATCAGGCCAGCCGGTCGAACATACCCGCCCTGACGAAAACTGGATCGTCGCGTGATTGTTCTGAATTAAAGTCCCCGCTACGAGCACCACGAATGGTACGAAACCGAGCCGATTCCATTTTGGTATCGGAGGGTCGAGTCGGGGGCGACCAGGGCATGGACATTGAGACTTTCGATATCGCCGGCCCCGTTGCGATGCGGCCGGTCCGGCGGGGTGATGCGCGGGGCTATTTTGCCGAGACTTTTCGCGCGGACGCGTTCGAGCAAGCGGTGGGCGACATCGCCTTCGTCCAGGAAAACGAGTCGCTTAGCGCCAAGGTCGGGACGATCCGCGGGCTGCATTTCCAAACGGACCCGTTCGCGCAGGGTAAGCTGGTACGATGCATCGCCGGCGCGCTGCTGGACGTCGCGGTGGATATCCGTACCGGTTCGCCAACCTTCGGCCGATGGATCGCGCTGGAACTTTCCGCCGAGAATGGGCAGCAATTGTGGGTGCCGCCGGGATTCGCGCACGGCTTCTGCACGCTGCTGCCCGACACGATGCTCGCCTATAAGGTAACCGCTTATTACGACCATGCGAGCGACAAGGGGCTCGCGTGGGACGATTCGGCGATCGGCATAGACTGGCCATCGGTCGCCGATCCGGAAACGCTGTCGCCAAAGGATCGCGTTCAGCCCGTGCTGGCCGATCTTCCTGCCTATTTTCATCATAAGGGCTGAGACCGAGATGCGGATCATTGTTACCGGCGGCGCGGGCTTCATCGGGTCGGCGCTCGTGCGCCACCTGGTGGTCGAAAAGGGCTATGACGTCCTGACGATCGATGCGCTGACCTATGCCGGCAATATGGCCTCGCTTCGCGATGTCCAGGACAAGCCCAATCACCGTTTCCTGAAGGCGGATATCTGCGACCGGGATGCGATGGACGCCGCGGTCGCCGAGTTCCGGCCTGACCGGATCATGCATCTAGCGGCGGAAAGCCATGTCGATCGCTCGATCACCGGCGCTGCCGATTTCATCCGCACCAACATCATGGGCACGTTCACGCTGCTGGAGGCCGCCCGCGCCTATTGGCTGGCGCTCGACGCCGATGCGAAACAGGCATTCCGTTTCCTGCACGTCTCGACCGACGAAGTGTACGGCTCGCTCGGGGCCGAGGGCCTGTTCACCGAGGAAACGCCCTACGATCCCAGTTCGCCATATTCGGCGTCCAAGGCATCGTCCGATCACCTCGCCAAGGCGTGGCAGCGCACGTACGGCTTGCCGATCGTCGTGTCCAATTGTTCGAACAATTACGGGCCGTATCATTTCCCGGAAAAGCTGATCCCGTTGATCATCCTCAACGCGCTGGATGGCCGTCCGCTGCCGGTCTACGGCAAGGGCGATAACATTCGCGACTGGCTGTATGTCGAGGATCATGCCCGCGCGCTCGATCTGATCGCCGAACGGGGTCGCCCGGGCGAAACCTATAATGTCGGCGGTCGCAACGAGCGGCAGAACATTGATGTCGTGCGCCGCATCTGCGAGACGCTGGACCGGCTGGTCCCCGGCGATGCCCCGCGTGAGACGCTGATCGAATTCGTCACCGATCGCCCCGGCCACGACGCCCGTTATGCGATCGATGCGACCCGGTTGGAAACCGAACTCGGCTGGCGCGCGCAAGAGACCTTCGAGACCGGCATCGACAAGACGGTGCAATGGTATCTCGATAACGAATGGTGGTGGCGGTCGCTGCGCGACAGTTATGACGGGGCCCGGCTCGGCCTTGAAGCGACGAAGGCAAAGACGCCGTGAGGATCGCCGTCACCGGCCGTGAGGGCCAGGTCGTGCAGAGCCTGGTCGAGCGCGGCGCGCGCGATGGGTCAAACCATATCGTCATCCCGCTCGGCCGGCCCGATCTCGACCTTGCCGATGCCTCCAGCGTACATGCCGTCCTCGCCGCCGCACGACCGGACGCGATCGTTTCCGCGGCCGCCTACACCGCGGTCGACAAGGCGGAATCGGATACGGACGCGGCCTTCGCGGTCAACGCCACCGGTGCCGGAGCGGTTGCCGAAGCGGCCGCTGCGCTTGGCGTGCCCTTGGTCCATCTTTCGACCGACTTCGTCTTCGACGGCAGCAAGCCCGACCTGTACGTCGAAACCGATCCTACCGCGCCGCTGGGTGTCTATGGCGCGTCGAAACTGGCGGGGAGCAGGCCGTGCTGGCCGCGCATTCCGACAGTGCGATCCTGCGCACCGCCTGGGTCTACAGCCCGTTCGGCGCGAACTTTCTGAAGACGATGCTGCGGCTGGCGGCCGATCGCGACGAACTTGGCGTCGTCGCCGATCAACTGGGCAACCCGACCAGCGCGCTCGACATCGCCGACACGGTGTTACACGTGATCGAACGCCTGAAGGACGATTCCACCGCCGATCTGCGCGGCGTGTTTCACATGACCAGCAATGGCGGCACCAATTGGGCGGGCTTTGCCGAGGCGATTTTTGCCGCATCCGCGGCGCATGGCGGTCCGGCGGCGACGGTCCGGCATATTCCGTCGACCGATTATCCGACCCCGGCCAGACGACCGGCCAATTCGCGGCTGGACTGCACAAAGCTCGCCCGGAATTACGGCATCGATCTCGGCCACTGGACGCATGCGGTCGATCCGATCGTCGCGCGTCACCTTTCCTGATCCCCGGCCATCCCTCCGAACCACACACGAAAGACAGACGATCATGAAGGGCATCATCCTCGCCGGCGGCAGCGGTACGCGGCTTCATCCCATGACGTTGGCGACGTCCAAGCAGCTCATGCCGGTCTATGACAAGCCGATGATCTATTATCCGCTGTCCACGCTGATGCTCGCCGGGATCCGCGAAGTGCTGCTCATCTCGACGCCGCGCGACGTGCCCTCGTTCCAGTCGCTGCTCGGCGATGGATCGCAATGGGGCATGAACATCGAATATGCCGTGCAGCCTAATCCCGACGGGCTGGCACAGGCCTATATTATTGGTGCGGACTTCGTCGACGGGAATGCATCCGCGCTGATCCTTGGCGACAATATCTATTATGGGCATGGCATGACCGAACTCTGCGCCACCGCAATGGCGCGCCCCAACGGTGCGTCGGTCTTCGCCTATCACGTCCACGATCCGGAACGGTATGGCGTAGTCGAGTTCGATGAGAACATGCGCGCACTGTCGATCGAGGAGAAGCCTGCGGTGGCGCGTTCGAACTGGGCGGTCACCGGCCTGTATTTCTACGATTCGCAAGTGGTGGACATTGCCGCAGACCTGAAGCCGTCGGCACGCGGCGAGCTAGAGATTACCGACGTCAACCGGATCTACCTCGAACGCGGCGAATTGTCGGTCAACATCATGGGCCGGGGCTTTGCGTGGCTCGACACTGGCACTGCGGACAGCCTGCTCGAAGCTGCCGAGTTCGTCCGCACGATCGAAAAGCGTCAGGGTTTTAAGGTCGCCTGCCCGGAAGAAATTGCCTTCGCGCAAGGATTCATCGACGAAGCGCAACTGAACAAGGCGATTGCCGCGCTCGGCAAGTCCGAATATGCAACGTCGATCCGCCGCATGCTGGAACGCGCCGGGCGCTGACGTCGTTGACCGGCATATGGCGCACAAACGCGTGAAAGAAATGCGACCGACGCGTTGGCCTCATGGATGGGCGGTCGTCGCCCCTTAGCTTTTCGAAGGCCCGTCAGCGCTCAGCTCAACGTATTGATCCGCTCAGATCGGGAACAATTACCGTTCGGGTTCCCAATATCCTTGCACCGGATTATACCGCTTCAACGCGTAGTTCGAGCCTGTATAGATGCTGTTCCTCATAGCCGGGGGCATGCTCAACATGGCGCCCGCCGCCCAGCTGCACACGGATCACCGCGAACAGGAAAATGGTGCCCAGAAGAGGACTCGAACCTCCACGCCCTTGCGAGCGCCAGCACCTGAAGCTGGTGCGTCTACCAATTCCGCCATCTGGGCACGGGGTAGGGGGCGGCCTTTAGGGGTGGGGGGGATGGCCTTGTCAACACGCTGTCTGCTGGGGCAAGGGGATTGGCACAATTAATCGAGACAGGCTGTGGCGATGAAGGACATGCTGGTAACGCTGATCGGGGGCGGCGGGTTCGTCGGGCGCTATGTCGCCCAGGAGCTGCTGAAAACCGGGGCGCGGGTACGGATCGCGCAACGTGATCCGAAGTCGGCCTTCTTTTTGAAGACCCAGGGCGCGCTCGGCCAGATGCAATATGCGGCAGTAGACGTAACGAAGCCGGAATCGATCGCGCGGGCGGTGCGCGGATCGGACGCAGTGGTGAACCTCGTTGGTGTACTGTCGGGGAATTTCCAGCGGATACAGGCCGAGGGCGCGGAGAACGTCGCCAAGGCTGCAGCTGCTGCCAGCGTAGCGGCGCTCGTGCACGTCTCCGCGATCGGCGCGGATGCCGAATCCGACTCGGCTTACGGTCGGTCGAAGGGCGAAGGCGAAGCGGCGGTGCGGGCGGCGTTTCCGTCGGCGACGATTCTGCGGCCATCGATCGTGTTTGGGCGGGAAGACCAGTTCGTGAACCGTTTCGCGGCGATGGTCGCGGCGTTTCCGGTGGTGCCGGTGTTGCGGTCGGGGGCGAAGTTTCAGCCGGTTTATGTTGCGGATGTTGCCGAAGGTGCCGCGCAGGCGGCTTTGCAGCCGGGGCGGTTCGGGGGTGCGACCTATGAGTTGGGCGGGCCGGACGTGGTGTCGATGGGCGAGCTTATCCGGTGGATCGCCAATGCGATCGGGCGGGATCCTTCGATCATCGAGCTGCCCGATTTCGCCGGTGCAGCACTGTCCAATCTGGGCTTCCTGCCCGGTGCGCCGATCACGCGCGACCAGTGGAAGATGCTCCAGAAGGACAATATCGTGACCGGAACGAACGGTTTGGAGGCGTTTGGCATCACGCCGACGCCGATGGCGAGCGTGGCGCACGCATGGCTGGTGCGGTATCGCCGCGAGGGCCGGTTCGGGACGCTCGGCCAGATCACCTGAGCCAGATCACCTGAGCCTGTCCGGCCAGAAGATGCCGGCAGGGACATGCAGGCGGCCGGACGAACGGTCGCCCCGATAGGGGAAGTTTCGTGGACCTGATGATCATCGTCCTGCTCGGCATCGTCGAGGGGGTGACCGAATTCCTGCCCGTCTCGTCGACCGGCCATCTGATCCTGGCGGGCGCGCTGCTGGGCTTGCCGAGCGCGGATGCGACGTTCGACATCGTCATCCAGCTGGGTGCGATCCTGGCGGTCATCGTGCTGTTCTGGGGGCGGTTCATGAAGGTCGGCCGTGGATTGCTGGCGCGCGATCCCGCCGCGATCCGCTTCACGCGCAACGTCCTCCTGGGGTTCCTGCCATCGGCTGTCGTGGGCGCGGTGGCGTACAAGGCGATCAAGGCGGTGCTGGAGGCGCCCACGATCGGCCCGGTCGTGGTCGCGGTGGCGCTGATCGTCGGCGGCGTTCTGATCCTGATCATCGAGCGTCTGTCCAAGACGGTGAAGACGCGGTCGGTGGAGGACATGCCGTGGCGGACCGCACTGACGATCGGCGTCGTACAGTGCCTGGCGATGATACCGGGCGTAAGCCGGTCGGGCGCGACGATCATGGGGGCGCTGACACTGGGCGTCGATCGCGAGACGGCGGCTGAATACAGTTTCTTCCTCGCCATACCGACGATGATGGGCGCGACCGCGCTGGCGTTGTTCAAGGGTCGCCACGAACTCGGCGATGCGCATCTGACGGCGATCGCGATCGGGTTTGTCGTGTCGTTCCTGGTCGCTTTGGTCGTGATTCGGTGGTTCGTCGGATTCGTCGGCAAACACGGCTTCGGACCATTTGCGTGGTATCGTATAGTCGCGGGGACCGTAGCACTCATCGCCCTATCGCTAGGATAAGTCCGTATCGGCCCTATAATGGGATAGTTGTTCAAGCGAGAAATAGCTTGTTTCAGCTGCTTAACTTTATTAGGACAACACTACTTACCTAAAAGCCGTTTCGGTCGTGACACGCGGTAAAATTTGAAATATTAGATCCTCGACAATGCGAGCGAGACCGATGACCGAAACCATGCTGAAATTCGTGGAAAAGCCACAGGCATTCCCCGGCAAGCGCGCTCCGGAACTGCGCGCGGAGGATTTTCGAGAGATCGCCGATCGCTATGCGACGCCGACTGCGGAGGATCAGGCCGGGCGCTGTTCGCAGTGCGGCGTGCCCTATTGTTCGGTCCACTGCCCGTTGCACAATCACATTCCGGACTGGTTGCGGCTGACCGCCGAGGGGCGGCTGCGCGAGGCGTATGAGCTGAGCAATTCGACATCGACCATGCCCGAAATCTGCGGCCGAATCTGCCCGCAGGACCGGTTGTGCGAAGGCAATTGCGTGATCGAATTCTCAGGTCACGGCGCGGTGACGATCGGATCGGTCGAGAAGTTCATCACCGACACGGCATGGGAAGAGGGCTGGGTCGAGCCGCTGGCCGCCGGACCGTCGCGCGGCCAATCGGTCGGCGTGGTCGGTGCAGGACCTGCGGGTCTGGCGGCGGCGGAATATCTGCGCGGCTATGGCTATGAGGTGCACGTCTATGATCGGTACGACCGGGCGGGCGGGCTGCTGACCTACGGCATCCCCGGGTTCAAGCTGGAAAAGCATGTCGTGATGCGGCGGGTCGAGCGGCTGAAACAGGGCGGCATCGTGTTCCACGAAGGGTTCGAGGTCGGCCGCGACGGGACTTTGGACGAATTGCGCCAGCGCCACGACGGCGTGCTGATCGCGACCGGCGTGTACAAGCCGCGGGCGATCAAGGCGCCCGGCGTCGGGCATCGCGGCGTCGTGGATGCGCTCGATTTCCTCACCGCATCCAACCGCAAGGGCTTCGGCGACGCCGTGCCCGCGTTCGACGACGGATCGCTGAATGCCGAGGGCAAGCACGTCGTCGTGATCGGCGGCGGCGATACAGCGATGGATTGCGTGCGGACGTCGATCCGCCAGGGTGCGGCGAGCGTGAAATGCCTGTACCGCCGCGACCGTGCGAACATGCCGGGATCGCAGCGCGAAGTCGCCAATGCCGAGGAAGAAGGCGTCGAATTCGTCTGGCTCTCCGCGCCCGGGGCCTTTGCGGCGGCGGACGCGGCGGAGTCCGCCGTGACCAGCGTGAAGGCCAGCCGCATGCGGCTGGGCGCGCCCGACGCAAGCGGACGGCGCGCGCCCGAGATCGACCCGGCGGGCGGCTTCGACGTGCCGGCCGATCTGGTCATCAAGGCGCTGGGTTTCGATGCCGAGGACCTGCCGACGATGTTCGGCGCACCCGAACTGGGCGTCACCCGCTGGGGCACGTTGCTGGTCGGCAAGACGCTGATGACGTCGCTGGACGGCGTGTTCGCTGCCGGAGACATCGTGCGCGGCGCGTCGCTGGTGGTATGGGCGATCCGCGACGGACGCGACGTGTCGGCCGCTATGCACAAGTATCTGAAGGCGAAGGCGAAGGCGGCGGCGGCGAAGGTGGCGGCGTGAGGCTGCGGACACAGGAAGTTCAAGCCATAAAGGCGTCGGTAGCCGAAGCGTTTGGTCCGTCGGCAATCGTACGCCTTTTTGGTAGTCGGATCGACGATACGCTGCGTGGTGGTGATATCGATCTTCATCTCGAAGTGGACGACGGCAGCCAAGACTATCGCAAAGCTGCCGCCTTTCGATGGCGTTTGTTCGATCGCATCGACGAACAAAAAGTCGATCTAGTTTTTCGAGTACGAGGCCGACCGCTGCGTCCAATCGATGAAATTGCCTATGAAGAAGGCATTGTCCTATGAATCGAGATGCACTCCGTCTCGCAGCCGCTGTCGATGTAACGTCAAGAGCAACCGAGCGTCTTAAGTCCTCGATTGTTGATGATCGGATCCTTATTGCGAGAGCGATTGCTGATCCGAATGTTGAGCAGGACAAAGAACTATTACGGGCACTCGACGCGTTCGTTCAACGCTTCCAACAAGTGCACGAACACATGACACACCGCCTGTATCCGGCGTTCTATCGAGTTGCCACCGCTGGTGACCGGCCACCGGCCTTGCGAGATCTTTTCGTTTGGCTGGAGCGTTTCAAGTTCTTCGACAGCGGGCTCGTCTGGGTAGAACGCACCGAACTCCGAAACCGGCTTATCCACGAATATCCGTTGGACGCTGCCGATCGTATCCTCGACCTACAAGCCGCAGTCGAACTGTCCTCAGCGATGATGGCCGAGTTCGATCGCGTGATCACCCACATAGCCGACCGCAATATTCTGGAGAACGGCAATGCTTGATTTCGACCGTCTTTCTGAAGAACGCGAACGCCTTGCCGCCCACGGCATGTACCGCCCCGAATTCGAGGGCGACGCCTGCGGTGTGGGTCTCGTCGCAGCAACCGACGGTAGCCCCTCGCGCCGTGTGGTGCAGTCGGCGATCGATGCGTTGAAGGCGGTGTGGCACCGGGGTGCGGTGGATGCGGACGGCAAGACGGGCGACGGCGCGGGCCTGCATGTCGACCTGCCGCTGAAATTCTTCGACGATGCGGTCGCCGCGTCGGGGCACAAGGCGATGCCGAACCGGCTGGCCGTTGGCATGATCTTCCTGCCGCGCACCGATCTGGGCGCGCAGGAGCATTGCCGGACGATCGTCGAGAGCGCGATCATCGAGGAAGGCTATACCATCTATGGCTGGCGGCAGGTGCCGGTCGACGTATCGGTGATCGGCCAGAAGGCGCAGGCGACGCGTCCCGAGATCGAGCAGATCATGATCGCGGGTCCGCTGCCCGACGAGCAGTCCGCCGCGGAGTTCGAGAAGAACCTGTATCTCGTCCGCCGCCGGATCGAGAAGCGCGTGATCGCGGCACAGATTCAGGGTTTCTATATCTGTTCGCTGAGCTGCCGGTCGATCATCTACAAGGGGCTGTTCCTCGCGGAATCGCTGTCCGTCTTCTATCCGGATCTGCAGGATCAGCGCTTCGAGAGCCGCGTCGCGATCTTCCACCAGCGCTATTCGACCAACACCTTCCCGCAATGGTGGCTGGCGCAGCCGTTCCGCTGCCTTGCGCATAATGGCGAGATCAACACGATCCGCGGCAACAAGAACTGGATGCTGAGCCACGAGATCAAGATGGCCAGCCTGGCATTCGGCGAGCATTCCGAGGACATCAAGCCGGTGATCCCGGCGGGCGCGTCCGACACCGCCGCGCTGGACGCGACGTTCGAGGCGATCTGCCGCTCGGGGCGCGATGCGCCGACCGCCAAGCTGATGCTGGTGCCCGAGGCATGGGGTCCGAAGGGCGAAATGCCGCGCGCGCACCTGGATATGTACAAGTACCTCGCATCGGTGATGGAGCCGTGGGACGGCCCGGCGGCGCTGGCGATGACGGATGGCCGCTGGGCGGTGGCGGGGATGGACCGCAACGCATTGCGTCCCTTACGCTATACGCTGACGGGCGACGGGCTGCTGATCGTCGGATCGGAAAGCGGGATGGTCGTGGTGCCGGAATCGACGATCGTCGAGAAGGGGCGGCTGGGGCCGGGCCAGATGATCGCGGTCGATCTGGAGGAAGGCCGGCTGTTCAAGGACGCCGAGATCAAGGACAAGATTGCAGGCGAGGCGGATTATGCCGCGATGATCGGCAAGTTCCTGTCGATCGACGACCTGAAGACGCCCGAGGGCGATACCGTCACGCGCTATAGCCGGGCCGACCTGACGCGGCGGCAGATCGCCGCCGGGCAGACGCTGGAGGATATGGAGCTGATCCTGTCGCCGATGGTCGAGGGGGCGAAGGAAGCGATCGGATCGATGGGCGACGATACGCCGCTCGCCGTCGTGTCCGACAAGCCGCGGCTGATCAGCCAGTTCTTCCGGCAGAATTTCAGCCAGGTGACCAATCCGCCGATCGATCCGTTGCGCGAACGGCATGTCATGTCGCTCAAGACGCGATTCGGCAATTTGGCGAACATCCTGGATACGGGGGCGCGGCAGAACGGCGTGCTGGTGCTGGAAAGCCCGGTGCTGACCGGGGCCGACTGGGCGCGGCTGAAGGGGTTCTTCGGCAATCAGGTGGCCGAGATCGACTGTACGTTCGAAACAGGCGGCACGCCCGAGACGCTGCGCGGTGCGATCGCGCGGATCCGCAGCGAGGCGGAGCAGGCGGTGCGCGAGGGGAAGAGCGAGCTGTTCCTGACCGATGTGAATATCGGGCCGGACCGGGTCGGGATCGCCGGCGTGCTGGCGGCGGCGGCGGTGCACACGCATCTCGTCCGCAAGGGGCTGCGCTCCTATGCGAGCATCAACATCCAGACCGCGGAATGCCTCGACACGCATTATTATGCCGTGCTGATCGGCGTGGGCGCGACGACGGTGCACGCGTATCTGACCGAGGCGTCGATCGCGGACCGGCACGGGCGCGGGCTGTTCGGTGATCTGACGCTGGAGCAGTGCCTGGAGCGGCACCGGACGGCGATCAACGAGGGCCTGTTGAAGATCATGTCGAAGATGGGGATCGCGGTGATCTCCTCCTATCGCGGCGGGTATAATTTCGAGGCGGTGGGGCTGTCCCGTGCGCTGGTGAACGATTTCTTCCCCGGCATGCCCGCGAAGATTTCGGGCGAAGGCTATGCGTCTTTGTTCGTCAACGCGACGGACCGGCACGAGGCGGCGTATGATGCGCCAAATTTAGGGGGGGGGCGTCACGCATCTGCCGATCGGCGGCTTCTATCGCCAGCGGCATACCGGTGAGACGCATGCCTATTCGGCGCAACTGATGCACCTGTTGCAGAGCGCGGTCGCGACGGACAGCTAT
This sequence comes from Sphingomonas aliaeris, assembly GCF_016743815.1. Lineage (NCBI taxonomy): Bacteria > Pseudomonadati > Pseudomonadota > Alphaproteobacteria > Sphingomonadales > Sphingomonadaceae > Sphingomonas > Sphingomonas aliaeris. The sequence continues at coordinate 3,851,233 of NZ_CP061035.1, forward strand.
TCGACGTACCTGCAATTCTCGCGCGGGGTGGAGGCGTTGCCGCCGGTCTATCTGCGCGATCTGCTGCAGTTCAATTTCCCCGACGAGGGCGTGCCGGTCGATCAGGTCGAGGCGATCACGGAGATCCGCAAGCGTTTCGTGACGCCGGGCATGTCGCTGGGCGCGCTGTCGCCCGAGGCGCACGAGACGCTGGCGATCGCGATGAACCGGATCGGCGCGAAGGCGGTGTCGGGCGAGGGCGGCGAGGACAAGGCGCGCTACACGCCCTATGCCAACGGCGACAATGCCAATTCCGGCGTGAAGCAGATCGCGTCCGGGCGGTTCGGCGTGACGGCGGAATATCTGGGCGCGTGCGAGGAGATCGAGGTCAAGGTCGCGCAGGGTGCCAAGCCCGGCGAGGGCGGGCAGTTGCCAGGGTTCAAGGTGACCGAGTTCATCGCGAAGTTGCGCCACGCAACTCCGGGCGTGACGTTGATCTCGCCGCCGCCGCATCACGACATCTATTCGATCGAGGATCTGGCGCAGCTGATCTACGACCTGAAGCAGATCAATCCGCGTGCGCGGGTGTGCGTGAAACTGGTTTCGTCAGCCGGGATCGGCACGGTCGCGGCGGGCGTGGCGAAGGCGCATGCGGACGTGATCCTGGTCGCCGGGCATGTCGGCGGTACGGGGGCCAGCCCGCAGACGAGCATCAAATATGCCGGCACGCCGTGGGAAATGGGGCTGTCTGAGGTCAACCAGACGCTGACACTGAACGGCCTGCGCGGGCGGATCAAGCTGCGCACCGATGGCGGGCTGAAGACCGGGCGCGACATCGTCATCGCCGCGATCCTGGGCGCGGAGGAGTTCGGCATCGGGACGCTGAGCCTCGTCGCGATGGGCTGCATCATGGTGCGGCAATGCCATTCGAACACCTGTCCGGTCGGCGTGTGCACGCAGAACGAGGCGCTTCGGCAGAAATTCACCGGAAATCCGGAGAAGGTCATCAACCTGATGACGTTCATCGCGGAGGAAGTGCGCGACATCCTGGCGCGACTGGGGTTCAAGAGCCTGGACGAAGTGATCGGGCGGACCGAATTGCTGCGGCAGGTGAGCCGCGGGGCGGAACATCTTGACGATCTGGATCTCAATCCGATCCTCGCCAAGGTGGATGCGCCGGACGACCAGCGCCGGTTCAGCCTGACGACGTGGCGGAACGAGGTGCCCGACAGCCTGGACGCGCAGATGATCCGCGATGCGGCGGCGGTGTTCAGCCGGGGCGAGAAGATGCAGCTGACATACAGCGTGCGCAACACGCACCGCGCGGTCGGCACGCGGCTGTCGGCGGAGATCACCGCGAAGTTCGGCATGTCGACACTGGCGGACGGGCACGTCCATGTCCGGTTGCGCGGCAGTGCGGGCCAGTCGCTGGGCGCGTTCCTGTGCAAGGGCGTGACGCTGGAAGTGTTCGGCGATTCGAACGATTATGTCGGCAAGGGCCTGTCGGGCGGCAAGATCGTCGTGCGGCCGATGGTCAGTTCCACGCTGGCGAGCCAGGACAATACGATCATCGGCAACACCGTCCTGTATGGCGCGACGTCGGGCAGCCTGCTTGCGGCGGGTCAAGCGGGCGAGCGGTTCGCAGTGCGCAATTCGGGCGCGACGGTGGTGGTCGAGGGCTGCGGCGCGAACGGGTGCGAATATATGACCGGCGGCGTGGCGGTCGTGCTGGGCAGCGTCGGCGCGAACTTCGGCGCTGGGATGACCGGCGGGATGGCGTTCGTCTACGATGCGGACGACAGTTTCGAACGCCGCGCCAACCCGGAGAACATCACCTGGAACCGGCTGTCATCGATGCATTGGGAATCGGTGCTGTTGAATCTGGTCCGCGCGCATCATGCGGCGACGGACAGCAAATGGTCGGGCGCATTGCTCGACGATTGGGGCCGTGCAGTGGAGCGTTTCTGGCAGGTCGTGCCGAAGGAAATGCTCGGCCGGCTGGCGCATCCGATCGACGACAGCCTCGAGGTGATCGCCGCGGAATAAGCCCGGCCGCGCGCGTTTCGCCTTCCTTCACATGCCCGCCGGGCCTAAACGGCGGGCATGTGGCAACTTCATCAATTCGCTCTGTGTCCCTTTTCACGCAAGGTCCGGCTCCTGCTGGGGGAGAAGGGCGTGGGATACGAACTCAAGCGCGAATCCCCGTGGGAACGCCGCGACGAATTCCTCGACATGAACCCCGCCGGGCAAGTGCCGGTGATGACGGATGAACCGCGCAAGATCCTGCTGATGGATTCGATGGCGATCTGCGAATATCTGGAAGAGACGGTCGACAAGGCCGCGATGATCAACGGCACCGCGACGAACCGTGCGGAGATCCGCCGGCTGGTGTCGTGGTTCGACACGCACTTCTTCCAGGACGTCACCGCGCCATTGCTGCACGAACGTATGGTGAAGCGGCTGGTGACGAAGGAGTCGCCCGATTCGAAAGCGTTGCGCGAGGCGATGAAGGGCGCGGTCCGGCATCTGGATTATACCGATTACCTGCTGGGCCATCACAACTGGATCGCCGGCACGACGATGAGCCTGGCGGATCTGGCGGCGGCGGCGCAGATATCGGTGACGGATTATCTCGGCGGCATCGACTGGAAGAATCACGAGGAAACCGCGCGCTGGTATGCCGGGATGAAGAGCCGCCCGAGCTTCCGCCCGTTATTGTCGGAACGGATGGAAGGCATCTCCCCGCCGGCGCATTATGATGACGTGAACTTCTGATCCGGGAGGCCGCATGCACGTTAGCCACGACGCGACCGCAGGACCCGCCGAGCAGATCGGCTTCGACGATTTCCTGAAGGTCGACATCCGCGTCGGGACGATCGTCGAGGCGTTGCCCTTTCCCGAAGCGCGGAAACCGGCGTTCAGGCTGCTGATCGATTTCGGACCCGTGATCGGGATCAAACGATCCTCCGCACAGATTACCGAGCATTATACGCTGGAAGACCTGCTCGGGCGGCAGGTGGCGGCGGTGGTAAATTTCCCCCCGCGTCAGATCGGCAAGGTGATGTCGGAGGTTCTGACTTTGGGGTTTCCGGATGCCGAGGGGAAGGTCGTGCTGGTGGTGCCGAGCGCGGGCGTGCCTAATGGCGGGCGGTTGTTTTAGGGTTTGGGTGACATAGTCCATATCCACCGTTCGCCCTGAGCTTGTCGAAGGGCGGGTGTGGCAGGACAGGTGCTTCGACAGGCTCAGCACGAACGGTGGTGGGTGATGCATCGTGTGGGGGTATCGGCTGTCGGAAGCGTTACGGGGCGTTGGTATGTCCTGACCTCCGTTCGTTTCGAGCGAAGTCGAGAAACCTTGGTTAGCGCGTGGGGCCTGTTTCTCGACTTCGCTCGAAACGAACGGGAGGAGGGTGGCACGGGCGCTGGCCCCCTCACGCGAAAAGGCCCGGGCGGATCGCTCCGCCCGGGCCAGGTGTCTACCGGGAGCTTACCAGTAGAAGTTGCGGATCACGTCGATCACGAAACCGCGGCGGGTATCGACCAGCAATACGTCGTTGTAATGACGCACCCAGCGCTGGTTGAAGCCCGGGTTGGGCAGGCGATAGCGCCACGGATCGTTGATGAAGTAGCGCGATCCGTAATAGGTCGGGGCGATCCGTACGCCGCTGCGGAAGACGTTGTAGCGGAACGGTGCGTTCCAGTTGCCGCGGGCATAGATGTTGCGGTTCTGGTCGCGATAGCCGCGCCAGTCGTTGCGGCCCCAGTTGCGGCGATCGTCGCGCCGGTTGTCGCGCCAATCGTTTCGGCGGTCGCGTACGTCCTCGCGCAATTCCCGGCGGGCATCGCGGACGTCGCGGCGTTCGTTGCGGATATCGCTGCGGTCGCCGCGGCGATAGGCGTCGTTCAACTGGCGCTGTTCCTGCCGCACATCGCGCCGGTCGCGGCGGATTTCGCCGTTTGACTGGGCGTTGGCGACGGTCGGCGCGACGACGGGGAACGCCGTTGCGGCGATCAGCGCGGTGAGGATCAATTTACGCATCTTGGCATCTCCATTCTGTCCGGCGGCAGATCGGGGGAACCGCCGTCGTCCTGCTATATGGAGGCCGCCCGCTGAATGGAGCGGGAACGCGTTCGTCAGCAAATTGTAAGGGAAAGAGGAAGGTACTGCGACGGTTACGGCGTGTCGCGATCCCCGCCGCCGCCACCCGGTGCGCCGATCGCGCCGACCGTGCCGATATTGCCGAACAGTTCGTCGAAGAAGCCGCGCTTGCGACCCAAAGTCGGCGTGGTCTTGCCGTACGGGCTGACGGAGGCGATCTGTTCGACGCCGCCCTTTGCGACACCCGTCACGACGCCCTGCGGGTTGAACGAGATGCGCAGCGTCAGCTGCTCCTTAGCCTTCGGGTTGTTGTACGCGAAGTTCCGGGAATCGCGGGAGATGTAATACCAGTCGCCCTGATTGAACTGGCTGGTGAAGGTCGGCTTGCCCAACGTCTGGAGCACCGAGGCGCGGTTATCGACCCCCGGCTGCACCGAATTCACCAGATCGGCATCGACGATATAGCCCTGATGCGACCGCAAGGGGGGTGCAGGCACCGGCGGCGATGGTCGCAAGCCCGAGGGCGGCGATCGTCATCAGCCGGGTTTTCGTGACGGTCATCGAACTATCTCCAAGAGCCGGCGGCAAGAGTATACGTTGCACCGGCGCGCGATCGCCTCAATATGCCGGGGATCGCGGCCAAACAAGGGCAAGCGCGGGGCACGGAGCAGACATGAATCTTATTACGGGCTGGCTGGACGGCATAATGGGCCGCAGGAACGAGGAAGCGCTGCCGCTGTACAATGCGGTGGTGGCGCGTGCGCGTGAACCGCATTGGTATCTGGACGGTCAGGTGCCCGATACGGTCGATGGCCGATTCGACATGATCGCGGCGGTGCTGGGCTTCGTCGTGCTGCGGCTGGAACAGGACCGGCAGGGCGCGGCGATATCGGCGGTGCTGACCGAGCGGTTCGTGGACGATATGGACGGGCAATTGCGTCAGATCGGGATCGGCGACGTCGTTGTCGGCAAGCATATCGGCAAGATGATGGGGATGCTGGGCGGTCGGCTGGGCGCGTATCGCGACGGGCTGGCGGGTGACGGGATCGACGCGGCGCTGGTTCGCAACCTGTATCGTGGCGCGGCGCCCGCACCGGCCGCGCTGGCGCATGTTCGCGATACCTTGCTGGCGTTCCGCGACCGGCTGGCGGCGACGCCGATCGCCGATCTGGGCGAAGGACGCCTGCCATGATCGCGCCGGAATTTTCGCGGGTCGAGCGGATCGACACGTTCGGCGCGGGCGAGCGCACGGTCGAGATCGAGGCTAACGAGACCGAGCGCGGGAAACTGGCCGAACGATTCGGGCTGGTGTCGCTGGGCCGGCTGACCGCCAGCTTCCGCGTACGAATGGAAGCGGCGGGCATCGTCGCACGGGGTACGGTGGATGCGTCCGTCGTGCAGGCCTGTTCGGTGACGGACGAACCGATTCCGGTCGAGATATCGGAAGAGGTCGCACTGCGCTTCATCGAGGAAGATGCGGTGAACGAAGAGGAGATCGAACTGTCCGAGGATGCGCTGGACACGATGTTCTACACCGGATCGGCGATCGACCTGGGCGAGGCGGCGGCGGAGACGGTCGCGCTGGCGCTGGACCCGTTCCCGCGCAGCCCGAATGCCGAGGCCGCGTTGAAGGCGGCGGGCGTGATCGGCGAGGACGAGGTCAAGCCGCTGGGTGCACTGGCCGGGTTGAAGGGGTTGCTGGAGAAGAAGTGAGGGGGTGGGTTGCCCCGCTTTCGATCAGCGCGGGCCGATGCCGGTGGCGAGCATGTCGGCGATGACGTCGGCGACGTCCGCGGGCGAGCGGTCCTGTTCCCAGACGCCGTAGCGCAGGCCGAGAAAGACGTTGATGCCCATCAGCGCCCAGGCGTGGATTTCGGAGACGTCGTCGCGAACCTCGCCGCGGGCGGCGGCGGCCTTCAGGCGGGCGGCGATGCGGTCGGCGGTGGTCGAATAATGGAGCCGAAAGCTTTCCGGATCGACGAATTCGGATTCGTCGATGATGCGGTACAATTCCTTGTGGCCGCGGACGAAGGCGATGAAGTCGCGCAGGCCGGCATGTTCCGCCGCGAGCTGATCGGGCGCGGCGCGGATTCCGGGGGCAACGTGATCGCGGACCTGATCGGACATGTCGCGGACCAGCGCGCGGAACACGGCGTCCTTCGAATCGAAATAGGTGTAGAAACTGCCGAGCGCGACGCCGGCGCGGCGGGTGATTCCGCTGATCGATGCGTCGTGGAAACCGCGTTCGCCGAATTCCAGCGCGGCGGCATCCAGGATGGCGCGCATCGTCTTGCGGCCGCGTTCGGTGCGCGGGGTCTTGCCCGCCCCGGCGGCGTCGGCGGCCAGTTCGCGGCCGGTTTCCGTCGATAGATCAGGTGTTTGCCCGGCGGGCGGCGTTGCCGGATCGACACGCTTTTGCATTATTTCCTCTCCCCCGCCCGACCCAAGTTGAAACCTGGTTCAGGTTTCATTATAGCGACCGCATACGGCGCACAACCCGGCTTCGACCGGGGGCATCATGCAGCGTCAGCAGGAGGGGATCACTACCATGTCACGCCGGGTATCCACGCGCACGCTGCTCAACGCCAGCGCCGCATTCGCCGTCATCGCTGCAGTTCCGGCTTTCGCGCAGGAGGCCCCTGCCGCCGCGCTGGTCGAGGAAGGCGTGATCCCGGACGATTCGGGTGCGATCGTCGTTACCGCACGCCGCCGCGAGGAGCGCCTGATCGACGTGCCGGTCGCGATCACCGCCTTTTCGGGTGCGCAGCTGGAGGCGTCGGGATCGATCGACGTGACCGACCTGTCCAACGTGACGCCGAACGTGACGCTGGAAGTATCGCGCGGCACCAACTCGACGCTGTCGGCCTTCATCCGCGGCGTGGGGCAGCAGGATCCGGTCGCCGGGTTCGAGGCGGGCGTCGGCATCTATCTGGACGACGTGTATCTCAACCGTCCGCAGGCGGCGGTGCTCGACATCTACGACGTGGAGCGGATCGAGGTGCTGCGCGGGCCGCAGGGGACCCTGTACGGGCGCAACACGATCGGCGGCGCGGTGAAGTACGTCACGCGGCGGATCGGCGACAAGCCGACGCTCAACCTGCGCGCGACCTATGGCAGCTATGACCAGGCGGACGGCGTGATCAGCGCGAGCACACCGATCGGCGACAGCGGTTTCCGGATCGGCGGTGCGGTCGCGCGGCTGACGCGTGGCGGGTTCGGCAAGAACCTGACGACCGGCGAGGACAATTATAACAAGGATTTGTGGGGTGCGCGCGGCACGTTGCAGTTCGAACCGGGCAGCAGCGCATTCTTCCGCCTGTCCGGCGACTATACCAAGGATAATAGCAACACGCGCGGCGGCCACCGGCTGATCGCACCGCTGAACGGCACCAATTTCCCGGTACTGAATGACGTGTATGACAGCCGTGGCGCGTTGCTGGCGCCGAAGCAGTCGGTCGAGGCATATGGCGGGTCGCTGTTCGCCGAGGTGAAGCCGAGCGACTGGCTGACGTTCCGGTCGATCACCGGATATCGCAAGGACGACAGCGCGACGCCGATCGATTTCGACGCGCTGCCTGCGGTCGATGTCGACGTGCCCGCTTTCTACAACAACAAGCAGTTCAGCCAGGAAGTGCAGTTGCTGGTCGATACCGGGCCGCTGAACGCGCTGGTCGGGTTGTATTATCTGGATGCGCAGGCGACCACGGTGTTCGACGTGCGGCTGCCGGGATCGCTGACGGCGCTGACGTTCGGCAACGTGCGGACGGATACGGTCGCTATCTTCGGCGATGCGACATACGACATCACGCCGATGCTGAGCATCTCGGTCGGCGGGCGGTACACCTGGGATACGCGCCGGTCGCAGATCCAGCGCAACCTGTATATCGGGTCGTCGCCCTATTTCGGCGGGACAAGCGCGCCGGCCGTTCCACAAACCAATTTTCGCGGATCGGCGGACTTTGCGAAATTTACGCCGCGTGCCTCGATCAGCTTCAAGCCGGCGCAGGATCACTTGCTGTATGCAAGCTATTCGAAGGGCTTCAAGGGCGGCGGGTTCGACCCGCGCGGTGTCGCAACCCTGGCGCCGGATCTGAACGGCAACGGCGTGAACGGCGCGGGCGGCGATCAGGGGGACATCTACAGCTTCCTGTCGTTCGATCCCGAAACGGTCGAAAGCTACGAAGTCGGATACAAAGCATCGATGTTCGATCGCCGCCTGACGCTCGCGGTATCGGGTTTTCATTCCAAATATACCGATGTGCAGGTGCCGGGATCGGCAGGCACGATCGTCGGCGGCATCCCGACCTTTGCGGGCATCACGACGAATGCGGGCAAGGCGCGGATCAACGGCGTCGAGCTTGAAGCGAATGCGACGCTGATCCGGGGCACGGACGGGACGCGGCTGTCGGTTGCGGGCACGCTCGGCTACCTCGACGCGAAGTATCTGGAGTTCATCGGTAACATCAACAATCTGCCGGTCGACGTGGCGAAGTTCCGCAAGTTCCAGAACACGCCGGACCTGACCGCGAGCGGCACCGTCGCCTTCTCCGCACCGATCGGCAGCAGTTCGGTCGATCTGAGTTCAACGCTGTCGTATCGCAGTTCCTCTCAGCAGTTCGAACTGCGTACGCCGGGTCTGGACCAGCCCGGCTTCGCGCTGCTGGATGCGAACATCGTCTACAATATCGACGAGCGCTTCTCGATCGGCGTGCATGGCAAGAACCTGACGAACAAAAGGTACATCGTGTCGGGTTACAATTTCCTGGCGCAGAACCCGACGACCGGGGCGTACGTGCTGTCGGTCGTGCAGACGAACCCGAACTATCTCGTGCCGGGTCTGGGATCGACGCTGGGCAATACCGGCGTGCTGACAGCCTATTACGGCAACCCGCGCCAGGTGTTCGCGACCGTCACCGCGAAGTTCTGAATGCGGTGATTGCGCATGGACGACCGCCCCGGCGGTCGTCATGACGATACGGGCGCGCGGCAACGATTGGGCGCCCGTTACACTGCCGTCCTACCAGCGCGCCCGGAGAGCATGACGATGAGCACCGCCCCACAGACCGGCCTGCCCCGCACGTCACGCCCGCCGTCGCTGGTGCTGGCGATGTTGCTGCTCGTCTACACGTTCAACTTTCTCGACCGGCAGATCCTGGGCATATTGGTCCAGCCGATCAAGGCGGACCTGGGGCTGACGGATACGCAACTGGGCGCGCTGGGCGGAATTGCCTTCGCCCTGCTCTATTCCACGCTGGCGATCCCTTTGGCGCTGATCGCCGACCGGACGAGCCGAAGCTGGGTGATCACCATATCGCTGACGGTGTGGAGCGGCTTCACCGCATTGTGCGGCATAGCCACGAACTTCTGGCAACTGTTCGCCTTCCGCCTCGGCGTCGGCGTGGGCGAGGCCGGTGGCGTCGCGCCGTCCTATGCGTTGATCGCGGACTATTTTCCGCCGGAAAAGCGCGCGCGGGCGCTGGCCATCTATTCGCTCGGCATTCCGATCGGACTGGCGAGCGGCACGCTGCTTGGCGCGTATATCGCCAATCATGTCGACTGGCGTGCGGCGTTCCTGATCGTCGGGCTGGCGGGGATCATATTGGCCCCGATCTTCCGCCTGATCGTCAAGGACCCGGTGCGCCCCGTCGCGCCCAAGGGGCAGGCCCCGATATCGGCCGTGTTTGGCGTGCTCGCGAAGAAGCCGAGCTTCTGGCTGATGGCGTTCGCCGCGTCGATGAGTTCGATGGCGGGATATGGCCTCGCATTCTGGGTGCCATCGGTGCTGATCCGCAGTTACGGGTTCGATCTGGCGACGACGTCCTATTTCTTCGGATCGTTGCTGCTGATCGGCGGCGTCGCGGGTGTCTTTCTCGGCGGGGTACTGGCCGACCGGATGGGAAAAACGGATCGCGGATTCTACGCGCGATTGCCGGCGCTTGCGTGGCTGATCACCGCACCATTGTTCATCGCGGGATTCATGAGCCCGTCGCCGGCGGTCGCCTGGGCGTTCCTGCTGATCCCCAACGCGCTCAACATCCTGTGGCTGGGGCCGCTGGTCACCGCGGTCCAGCATCTGGTGCCACCACATATGCGCGCGACAGCCTCGGCCAGCTTCCTGTTCATCAACAATCTGATCGGACTGGGGCTTGGATCGCTGGCCATGGGCAAGCTGTCCGACATCATGACGCCACAGTTCGGGAACGACGCCCTGCGCTATTCGGCGATAGCGGTCGTGTGCCTGTATTTCGTCGCGGCGTTGCTCGGTTTCCTCGCCGCGAAGCCGCTGCGCAGAGACTGGGTGGACGAGCCGGCGGCGTGACTGGCGCGCTGTCCGATGCGCTGAAGCACAGGTATGGCGAAGCCTCGCTATGCGGCGATTATCGGGTCAGCCTGTACCTCGTCGCCGCCGTACTAGCGCTGCTGGCGGTCAAGCCGCGCGAGCGGGTGGGGCGAGGCGAATAGCTGAGACTGGCCGGGTCGGGTGGATTTCCCCGTCCCCGTTCGTTTCGAGCGTAGTCGAGAAACATGCGCCGGGTGCTTTGGGCCGGTTTCTCGACTTCGCTCGAAACGAACGGTGGAGGGGTGAAGCGGGAATGGCGATCAATTGAAGTGACCGCGAACCTCGACCGCCTCTACCGCTCGCGCGTGGCGGCGAACTTCACCTTCGGGTAGCGATCGGAGACGTAGCCGACGTCCCAAGCGGTCTTCGCCATGTAGACGGGGTTGGCGTCGCGGTCCTTCGCCATGCTGGAGCGGTTGAGGTCCATGAACGCCTTGAGGTCCGCCGGATCCTCCGCCGAGACCCAGCGCGCAGTGTCGTAGGGAGCCATTTCGAGGCCGGCATCGACCTTGTATTCCGCGTCGAGCCGGGACAGCAGAACCTCCAACTGCAACTGTCCGACAACGCCGATGATCAGGTTGGATCCGATCTCCGGGTAGAAGACCTGGGTCACGCCCTCTTCGGCCATGTCGTCCAGCGCCTTGCGCAACTGCTTGGTCTTGGTCGGGTCCTTCAATGCGACGCGGCGCAGGATTTCGGGTGCAAAATTGGGCAGGCCGGTAAAGCGCACGTCGGCGCGCTCGCTCATCGTGTCGCCCACCCGCAACGTGCCGTGGTTGGGGATGCCGATGATGTCGCCCGGAAACGCCTCGTCCGCGAGTTCGCGGTTCTGCGCGAAGAACAGGATCGGCGAATGGATCGCGATCGGCTTGCCGTGGCCGGTCGGGGTCAGCTTCATGCCGCGTTTGAACGTGCCCGAACATAGCCGCATGAACGCGATGCGATCGCGGTGATTGGGGTCCATGTTCGCCTGGACCTTGAAGATGAAGCCGGTGACGTCGGGGCGTTCCGGCGTGACGGCGGCGGGTTCGGCCGGCTGCGGGCGTGGACCGGGGGCATGCTGTCCCAGCGCCGCGATCAGTTCTGCGACCCCGAAATCCTTGAGCGCGGAGCCGAAATAGACGGGCGTCAGATCGCCTGCGCGATACGCCTCGACATCGAACGAGGCATAGCCGCCCATCGCCAGTTCGGATTCGTCCTTCAGCGTGGCGAGCCCGGCCGACGTGATCGTCGCGGCCAATTTCGGATCGTCCATTCCGTCGAACGGGATCGCGCGGCCCATGAACTCGCGGCTCGGCCCCTCGGGCTGGCTGAGGGTATTGGCGTGCAGATCGTACACGCCTTCGAAATCGCTGCCCATGCCCACCGGCCAGCTCATCGGGCAGACGTCCAGCTGGAGCATGTCGGCGATCTCGTCGAGCAGTTCGAACGGCGGGCGGCCCTCGCGATCGACCTTGTTGACGAAGGTGATGATCGGAACCGAGCGCAGGCGGCAGACCTCGAACAGCTTGCGCGTCTGCGCCTCGATACCGCGCGCGGCGTCGATCACCATGACCGCGGAATCGACCGCGGTCAGCGTGCGGTACGTATCCTCGCTGAAATCCTCGTGGCCCGGCGTGTCGAGCAGGTTGAAGGTCAGGCCGTCCTTCTCGAACGTCATGACCGAGGAAGTGACGGAGATTCCGCGCTGCTGCTCGATCTTCATCCAGTCGGAGCGGGCACGACGGTTCTGCCCGCGCGCCTTCACCTCGCCCGCGAGATGGATGGCGCCGCCGAAATAGAGCAGCTTTTCCGTGAGCGTGGTCTTGCCGGCGTCGGGATGCGAGATGATCGCGAAGGTGCGGCGGTCGGAGGTATGATTCATCGCAGCGCCGTAGCTGGTGTGGGCGATTTGCTCAACTGGAGGCGGGCGGGGCGCAGCGCTGTCTTTTCTTCTCCGCGTCTCCGCGTGAATCATTCTACGATCGCGCGTGGGGAAGAATTGTTCACGCGGAGGCGCGGAGACGCGGAGATAGAAGGTTTGTTCGCGCCGAGGCGCTGGGGGCGCAGAGGGTGATCGGCGTGGAAGGCCGATCTTCTCCCCTCCCTGGAAGGGAGGGGACGGGGGTGGGTGGGCCTGAGGCGCGCATTCCGTTTCCACGAGACCGACCCACCCCCAGCCCCTCCCTTCCAGGGAGGGGAGCAAGAAGGAGAGCGCCTCCCTTTCAGGGACAGAGTTAGAAGGGGGCGCCCATTCAAGGCGGCGGGGCGGCAGTTCGTTCTTTATTCTCCTTCGCGTCTTCGCGCCTTCGCGTGAACATTCTTTCGAAGCGGGGGAGCGCTTGAAGAGTGGTTCACGCGAAGGCGCGAAGACGCGAAGATAGGAGATGGTTTTTGCGCTGCGCGCTGAAGGCCGTGGCGGCGCTTGCCTCAGGTGGTCAGCGTGACGCTCATCGTGATGATCTTTTCGCCGCCGACGGGGATTTCGAACACGCCCGGCTTGTCGCGGAAGTCGCCGGCATAGCCTTGCGGGTCGGCGATGCCGTGCCAGGGTTCGATGCAGACATAGGCGGCGCCGGGCTTGGTCCAGATGCCGAGTTGCGGTGTGTCGGGGAACGTGATGTCGAGCACGGGTGCGCCGAATGCGCCGTAGGTGACCTTGTCCGATGCGACCGGATCCCAGATCAGCGCATCGTCGGTGAACAGATCGTCACGCAGGCGCAGCGCGCGACCGTCCAGCGGCGTGGGGCGGTCGTTCGGCGTGATCGTACCGTCCTTCGCGAGCGTTTTCAGCGCGGCCGGTTCCTGCCGCGCGAACAGGATGCGATGCGCCTCGCGCGGTTCGCCGTAGGGCAGCGGCCAGGCGAAGGCGGGGTGGAAGCCGAAGCTGGCGGGCATCGGGGTTTCGCCGCGATTCTCGATCCGCGCGGTGATCGTCAGCGTTGCGTCCTCAAGGACGTAGGTGACATCTAGCGCGAAGGCGAAGGGGTAGCTTTTGCGGGTATCCTCGCTGTCCGTGAGACGGAAGGTCACGCGGTCGTCGCGATGCTCGATCGCTTCGAAGTCGCTGAGGCGTGCGAAGCCGTGCTTCTTCATCCTGTGGCTGGCGCCGTCGACGCGCAGCGTATCACCCGCGAGCGCGCCGACGATCGGGAACAGGATCGGCGCGTGACCGGTCCAGAAGGCCGGATCGGCGTTGGTCATCAATTCCCGCCCGTCGCGATCGCGAAGCGACGTGAGTTCCGCGCCGACATGGTTGATGCCGGCGCTGAGTTTCGGCGAGCGAATGACGACGAGTTCAACCACGAAGCGTCGCCCCCAGCTTTGCCGCCGCAGCGACGACCTTGTCGGCAATCGCCTTCAATTCTTCGTCGGTAAAGCTTTTCGTGGTGGGTTGCAGCGTGATCTCGACCGCGAGGCTTTTCCTGCCATCCTCCATCCCTGCGCCGGTGAAGACGTCGAACAGGCGGGCCGCGACGATGCTGGCCTTGTCCGCGCCCTTCATCGCGCGGACGAGCGTGTCGGCGGCGAGATCGGCGGGGACGAGGAAGGCGAAGTCGCGCGTCACGGCCTGCAACGCGGGGGGCGTATAGGCCGCGCGCATAAAGCCGGTGCTGCGTTTGGCGGGGAGAGCGTCGAGATACAGTTCGACTGCGGCGGCCGGGCCGTCGAGGTCGAACGCCTTGAGGACGCTGGGGTGGACCATGCCGAACGCCGCGAGCACGGTCTTGGGACCGAGGCGCAGCGTGCCGGACTGGCCGGGATGCCAGGCGTCGCCAGCTTCGCCCATCACTTGCAGGTTCTCGACCGGCGCACCGGCGGCGGCGAGCAGGGCGATCGCTTCCGCCTTGGCGTCGAACGCGTCGAAGCCGACCGCCTTACCGCCGCGCCAGCCGCGCGGGCGCGACGATCCGGCGAGGACGACGCCCAGGGTCGGGCGTTCCTTGTCGGACAGGTAGCGGCGGCCGATCTCGAACAGGCGGACGCTGGTTTGGCCGCGCTTGAGGTTGCGTTCGGCAGCGGACAGCAGGCCGGGCAGCAGCGACGGCCGCATGACCTTCAGTTCCTCGCTGATCGGATTGGCGAGCGTCCAGGCGCCACCACCGAACGGCGCGGCCTGCGCGTCGGACAGGAAGCTCCACGTCACCGCTTCGTCCAGTCCGCGCGCGGCGGCGGCGCGGCGGGCGCGGCGTTCCAGTTTCTGGTCGGGCGTGGCGGTGGGCTTCGCGACGCCGGGCGTGCGGGGCAGGGCGACCGAGGGCACCTTGTCGATGCCTTCGATGCGGATGACTTCCTCGACCAGATCGGCTGGGCCGTCCACATCGCGGCGCCATGTGGGGACGGTGACGGACCAGCCGGCATCGACCGCGAAGCCGAGGCTTTCGAGGATCTCGCGCTGGCGATCGGCGGCGATGGCGAGGCCGCCGAGGGTTTCGGCGCGGCCCGGATCATAGGCGATCGTGCGCTGTGCGGTCGGCGGCGTGCCGGCGCGGGTGACCTCGCTCGCCTGTCCGCCGCAGATGTCGAGCACGAGGCGCGTCGCGATGGCGAGCCCGTCGTCGAGGAAGGCGGGATCGACGCCGCGTTCGAAGCGCTGGCGCGCGTCGCTGGTCAGCGCCAGTTTCTGGCCGGTGCGCGCGATATGGTCGGGGTCGAAGAAGGCGCATTCGATCAGCACGTCGGTGGTCGTGTCGGACACGCCCGAATCCTCGCCGCCCATGATGCCGCCGATGTCGTGGACATGCGTATCGTCGGCGATGACGGTCATGCCCGCATCCAGCGTGTACGTCTTGCCGTTGAGCGCGAGCACTTGTTCGCCCACGGCCGCCTTGCGCGCGACGAGGCCGCCGGTCAGCTTGGCGCGGTCGTAGACGTGAAGCGGGCGGCCGAGGTCGATCATCACGTAATTGGTGATGTCGACCAGCGCGGAGATCGGCTTCTGGCCAATCGCGGTGAGGCGCCGGCGCATCCAGTCCGGGGCGGTGCCGTTCGTCACGCCGGCGACGGTCTGCCCGTAGAAAGCGGGGCAGCCTTGCGGATCGTCGGTGCGGACGTCGGGGCCTGCGCCCTGCCCCGCGACCGGCTCCACGGCGAGCGGCTTCAGCGTACCGATGCCGGTGGCGGCGAGATCTCGCGCGATGCCGCGGACGCCCATGCAATCCTGCTTGTTGGGGGTGATGCTGACGTCGATCACCGGATCGTTGAGGCCGGCATAATCAGGATAGGCGGTGCCCACGGGCGCGTCTTCGGGCAGTTCGATGATGCCGTCATGGTCCTCGCCCAGCTCCAGTTCGCGCGTCGAACACATCATGCCGTTCGACACCACGCCGCGGATCTCGGCGACCTTCAGCGTGATGTCGCTGCCGGGGACATAGGCTCCAGGGGCACCGAACACGCCGACCAGCCCGGCGCGCGCATTGGGTGCGCCGCAGACGACCTGCATCGGACCGTCACCGGCATCGACGGACAGGACCTGCAGCTTGTCCGCCTGCGGATGGCGTTCGGCGGTGAGGACTTTGGCGACCTTGAATGCGGCAAGTTTTTCGCCGGGATTCTCGACGCCTTCGACCTCGAGGCCGATGCGCGTGAGCGTCTCGACGATCTCATCGAGCGAGGCGGTCGTGTCGAGATGCTGGCGGAGCCAGTCGAGGGTGAACTTCATGCGCCGACTCCGCCGGACAAAGTGGGGACGTCGAGCGCGGAGAAGCCGTAATGCTTCAGCCAGCGGACGTCGCTTTCGAACACCGGCCGCAGATCGTCGATGCCGTATTTGAGCATGGCGAGGCGATCGATGCCGCAGCCGAAGGCGAAACCCTGCCATTCGTCGGGGTCCAGGCTGCACGCCTCGATCACCTTGCGGTGGACCATGCCGGAGCCGAGGACTTCCATCCAGCCGTCGCTGCCGCCGATCACGCGCTTGCCCTTTTCGAGGCTGAAGCCGACATCGACCTCCGCCGAGGGTTCGGTGAACGGGAAGTAGCTGGGGCGCAGGCGCAGGACGACGTCGTCGCGTTCGAAAAAGGCGCGCAGGAAGGTTTCCAGCGTCCATTTGAGATGACCGAGCGTGATCCCCTTGTCGATCACCAGCCCCTCGATCTGGTGGAACATCGGCGTGTGCGTCGCATCCCAGTCGGAACGATAGACGCGACCGGGCGCGATGATGCGGATCGGTTCGCCGGCCTTCTGCGTGCGGTTCGCGATCTCGACCATCGTGCGGATCTGGACGGGCGACGTGTGCGTGCGGAGGACCATCGGCGGTTCGTGCTCGCCCGCAAGATAGAAGGTGTCCTGCATCGCGCGCGCGGGGTGCGTTTCGGGAATGTTGAGCGCGCTGAAATTGTGCCAGTCGTCCTCGATCTCCGGACCCGTGGCGACCGCGAAGCCGAGATCGGCGAAGATTTCCGCGAGTTCGTCCATCACCTGGCTGACCGGGTGGATCGTGCCGGTCGGCGCGACATCGGCGGGCAGCGTCATGTCCAGCGTCTCGCGCGCCAGCCGGGCGTCGAGATCGGCGCGTTCCAGCATCGCCTTGCGGGTCGCGATCGCCGTCGTCACGGCCTCGCGCAGGCCCTGGATCCGTGGACCTTCGACCAGCCGCTGTTCGGGCGACATGCCGCCGAGCGTCTTGAGCAAGGCGGTCACCGTGCCTGCCTTGCCAAGCGCATGCACACGGCACGCTTCGAGCGCGTCGAGTCCGCTTGCGACATCGATCGCGGCGAGGAGATCGGTCTTCATCTGGTCGATATCGGTCGATTGATCGGGGGTCACTGACTACTCCGTCATCCCCGCGAAGGCGGGGATCCATAATGTGTGTCGTCGCGTCGAGACGCTGGCGCTGCCACGGGCGGCAATCCCAGGCCTATCGCAAGATCCGCCCAGTGCGGGTTGTTCGTCTCGATCAGATTGGCTTTCCAGTCGCGATTCCATTTCTTGATCTGCTTTTCGCGGAGGATCGCTGCCTCCATCGTATCTGCCATGTCGAACCAGACCAGATGCTTCACGCCGTAGCGAGAGGTAAAGCCCTTGATCAAGCCTTCGCGGTGCTGGGCTAGCCGTGCGAGCAGGTTCGACGTCACCCCGGTATAGATCGTTACGTGCTTGCCGCTTGCGAGCATGTAGACGCACGGTTCGCGATCCATCGGCCTGCCCTCTGGTATGGATTCCCGCCTTCGCGGGAATGACGGATAGAGTAGCATGAATCCAAAAGAAGGGGCGCCGGTGGAGAACCACCGACGCCCCGAATCTCATACTCGCGTCAGGTCGCCTCAAGCGGCCTGGGGCAGAGCCGCCTTCGCCTGCGCGATGATGGCGCTAAACGCGGCACCCTCGTGCATTGCGATGTCGGCCAGAACCTTTCTGTCCAGTTCGACACCGGCCAGTTTCAGGCCGTGCATGAACTGCGAATAGGTCAGGCCTTCGGCGCGGACGCCGGCGTTGATGCGCTGGATCCACAGGCCGCGGAACGTGCGCTTCTTAACCTTACGGTCGCGATAAGCGTACTGGCCGGCCTTTTCGACCGCCTGACGGGCGATGCGGATGGTGTTCTTGCGACGGCCATAATAGCCCTTCGCCGCACCGAGAATCTTCTTGTGCTTGGCGTGGGTGGTAACACCCCGTTTTACGCGTGCCATGTCCTATATCCCCTTACTTGAGCCCGTAAGGCGCCCACGCCTTAACGGTGGCCGTATCGGCCTTCGACAGCACCTTGGTGCCGCGGTTCTGGCGGATATACTTGCTGTTGTGGCTGATCAGGCGGTGGCGCTTGCCGGCAACGCCATGCTTCAGCAGGCCGCTGGCGGTGAGCTTGAAGCGCTTCTTCACGCCGCTCTTCGTTTTCAGTTTGGGCATTTTCGTCCTTTCAAAATCGCGGGCGCTTATGAATAGCCACGGCAGCCCATACCGGCCGGACCATTCCTCTTACTCGCGGAGAAGTCGGGGCGCTTAGCCGGGCGTTCCCCGAAAAGCAAGATGGGGTGCGCGAAAAGCGGGGGGCGGGAACGATTCATATCGCCCACGCGCTTGCATGCCCGATGACCGATGTGTCCGAAACCGGAACCACGCCGCCCATGACGGCTCCTGATCCGGCAAGTGCGCCGGTTGCGGAGCCGCGCTGGTATAAGCGACGCTATCGCGGGGCGACCCCGCTCGGCTGGCTACGGCGCGTGTTGCTTACGCTGCTGGCGCTGATCGCCGCCGTCTGGCTGATCCTGTTCATCACCAAGGGACGGTTCCTGAAATCGACGTTCGAGCGGGTCACCGGATCGCTGACGAATCGCACGGTGACGGTGCGCGGCGACTTCCAGCTGTATTTCGCGCCGTTCGATATCAAGTTCCTGGCCGAGGGGATCACCATCTCGAACCCCGCCTGGGCGACTCGGCCCAACCTGTTCGAGGCGAAGCGGATCGATACGCGAATCGCGCCGCTGTCGCTGATCTGGGGCAGAAGGCGGATGCGTTGGCTGGACCTGACCGATGCGGCGATCGATCTGGAATGGAACGACGCGCACGACACAAACACCTGGACGTTCAGCGAGAAGAAGGGCGGCAAGCGGCTGGAATTCCCGATCATCGGACGGGCGACCGTCGCTGGGACGACGCTCCGCTATCTTGATTCGCGGTTGCGGCTGGAGACGGACCTGAAGTTCCAGACGATCACGTCGCGCGACGCGAAGATCGCCGACGCGGTGCATTTCACGGGCAAGGGCACGATACGCCAGACGCCGTTCCGGCTGTCGGGTGCGTTGATGTCGCCGAACGCGACCGTGGCGCGGGGCGAGAACAAGCTGGTGATGCGGGCGTTCGCCGCGAACAACCAGATCGACGTGACCGGCACGCTGCCGAGCATCGCCGAGATCGAGGGTGTTCCGCTGGCCGTGACCGCGCGCGGCAGCAACGTCGCGGAGTTGTTGCAGATCATCGGGGTCGTGACGCCCGATACGCGGAACTACCGGCTGAAGGCGCAACTGATAAAGACCGGGATCGACTATGCCTTTACCGGGCTGACCGGGCGGTTCGGCGACAGCGACGTGGCGGGGCGGTTCACCGTCAGCCAGACCGAGCCGAAGGTGTATATCGATGCGACGCTGACCACCCGGCGGCTGGACATCATCGATGTCGCGCCGTTCATCGGCTACAATCCCGATATCGTCGCGACCAAGGGTGCGATCGCAGCCGCCGCTGCAACGGGCGCGGCGCCGGCCCGGGTGATGCCCGACGCGCCGTTGAATATCGAGGCGATGAAGGCGTTCGACGCGGACCTGAAATGGCGCGTGGGCATCGTGCGATCGAAGAACGTTCCGATATCGAACATCGCGCTGACGCTGAAGCTTAAGGATCGCGTGCTGACGCTGTCGCCGCTGACGATGACGATGTCGCGCGGCGACGTTGCGGCCGACGTGAAGATCGATACCCGCCGCCGCCCCGCGCACACGATGTACGATATCCGGCTGGCTTCGACTCCGATGGGACGGTTGCTTGCCGGGTTCGGCGTGGCCGAGGCGGGGACGACGGGGACGATCAAGGGTCGCGTCCAGCTAGTCGGTGACGGCGACACGATCCACGATTCGCTGAGCAGCGCGAACGGGCGGATCGCCTTCACGATGCCGCAGGGTACGTTCTGGACGCGCAACGTGCAGCTTGCCGAACTGGATATCGGTACGTTCGTGCAGAAGCTGATCCAGGACAAGTTGAAGAAGCCCGTGACGATCAATTGCGGCGCGGTCGCCTTCACCGTGCGGGGCGGCGTTGCCGCGGCGGACCCGATCCTGATCGATACGGAGAAGAACGTGATCGCCGGGCGCGGCGGGTTCAGTTTCCGTACCGAAGCGCTCGACCTGGCGTTCCGGGCGGATGGGAAGAAGTTCAGCCTGTTCTCCGGCCAGTCGCCGGTCGGCGTGGGCGGCTATTTTTCCGCGCCGCGGATCAATCCGATCAGCCCGGAATTACTGACGCGTGCCGGGGCCGGTATCGGGCTGGGACTGGTGGCGACGCCGATCGGTGCGGTGCTGGCGTTCGTCGATATCGGCGATGCGAAGGCGGCGGCGTGTGGGCCGGTGCTGGCGGGCGCGACGGCGGCGCAGCAGCGCACGACCGATGGCAAGCCGCGCAAGGATGTGGGGAACGGAAAGGCGACGGTCGGGCAGCCGGAAGAGAAGAAAAAGAAGTTCCTCGGGATATTCTGAGGCGGGGTTTACGGTTACCCGCTTCCCCGTATCGGCCGTGTCGAATCCAATACGCTGCACGCTTCTTCCAGCGCCACGGCGACCAACGCCCCGATCGCATAAGCGACGAAGTCTTCCGGTACGAAGGTCGTCCCCAAGATCGTTCGGGCGAAGGCGTTGTGGCCGAAGCCGATGCGATCGACGAGGTGGAAATACTGGCCGACCTCGACTGCGCAGGCGAACAGGAACGCGGCCAGTGCCGCCGCTCGCACGCCGAGGCGCGTGACGGCGCGGATCGCGGTGTAGACCATGATCACGACGATGCTGTCGCCGGCATAGGGCCGGATCACCGCGTCATGGACGAACAGGGCGATTGCCACCTCGACCAGAAACAGGACGAACGTCGCCGCAACGTAAAACCAGCGGCGGCGATTCATCCGATCAGTGGCCGCGACAGGCGAGGGCTTCGATGATCTCCTCGACGCGCGCCGAATCGCCCGAAGCGATGACCTCGCCTACGCTGTCCGCAGTGAGCGGATCGCCCGCCCAGTCGCAGACCCGGCCGCCGGCGCCCTCGATCACGGGGGCGAGCGCGGCGAAATCGTGGATCTTCAGGTTCGCCTCGACCACGATGTCCATCCAGCCGCTGGCGACGCATCCGTAATTGTAGCAGTCGCCGCCCAGCACCGTGCTCATCACTGCACCGTCGAGATGTTCGAATGCGTGCAACTGGCTGTCATCGAATGCGGCGGGGGATGTCGTGCCGAGCAAAGCCTTGGCGAGATCGGGGCAGCGGCGCGTGGCGGCGGGCGCGCCGTTGAACAGGGTCGGCTGCCCCATCACGCCGAGCCAGCGTTCCTTGAGAATCGGCTGGTCGATCACGCCGAGCATCGGCCAGCCTTCGACCATCAGCGCGATCAGCGTGCCGAAGATCGGGCGACCGGAGATGAAGGCGCGCGTGCCGTCGATCGGATCGAGCACCCAGGCGCGGCCGGACCGGCCTTCCTTCACGCCATATTCCTCCCCGATGATCGCGTCGTCGGGATAGGCGCGTTCGATCAGTGCGCGCATCGCCGCCTCCGCCGCGCGATCCGCGAGCGTCACGGGCGACGCGTCGTCCTTCGCCTCCAGCCCGTGAGCGTTGCGGAAATACGGACGGATCGCGGCGCCGGCGGCGTCGGCGAGCTGACCGGCAAAGGCGATTTCTGGACTGGAACTGCGCATGCCGACTGCCTAGCCGCCGCGCGCCGCACTTGCCACCCCGGCGATGCCGTCATCGTAGCGATTGCCGTTGGGCGACGGCTGCGGCATGGGATGGTTCGCGCGATACTAATCAGCCTCGTAACGACCTGTCCGATGGGTCCGCATACGGCTTATTAGCAGTTCGGTTCTATCACGGGGCATGTGAAAGGGCAGGATATCGCGCCGCGTCCGGGGGGACGTGATCGTGAATTCGATCGCCAAGGGGCACGATGAAGACGGCGAATCCACTCTACAGGACCGGCACCGCAAAGGGCTCTGACGATCTGTTCGCGCGGATCGGTGAATTCCTGTGGGAGCAGCGCCTGAGCCCCGACCCGCAGCATTACGCCTTCGCCTATCGCATCATGACCGACCGGAACAGCGCGCTGGCCAAGGCGGTGGCGACGATTACCGATGGCGGCGTGCGGCTGTCGCGCGGCGATATCGAGAAACTGGGCGGCACGGTCGCACCGTCCGCGACCGAGGCGGCGGCGGCGCGCGAGAAGAATGACGGGCTCGTCGCGAAGACGCAGATGCAGGTCGACGGCTTCACCGACATGGTCGTGGCGATGCGTGCCGAGACGGAGGATTTCGGACGCAACCTTGCCGCAAGCGCCGATGCGATGCGCAACGCCGCCGCCGTGCCGGACGATGTGGTCCGGTTGACCGGCGCGATGCTCGAGCGGGTCCGCACGGCGGAAAGCCGGCTGGAAGCGGCGACGCACGAGGCGACGGAATTGCGCGCCAAGCTTGAAGAGGCCCGCGACAATGCCCGGCGCGACCCGCTGACCGACCTGCCCAACCGCCGCGCGTTCGAGGAAGCATTCGCGGCCGGCGTGGCGAAGGGCGAGCGGATGTGCATCGCGGTGTGCGACGTCGATCATTTCAAGCAGGTCAACGACCGGTTCGGCCATGCGGTGGGCGACCGGGTGCTGAAGGCGATCGCCGAGGCGCTGACGAGCACGTGCAGCGGTCATGTGGTGGCGCGCTATGGCGGCGAGGAATTCGCCATCCTGTTCACCGGGATCGAGCGTGTCGCTGCGCTGGATACGCTGGAGCTGGCGCGCAAGGCGGTGGCGGCCAAGCGATATCGACTGCGCGAGTCGGACCAGCCGCTGGGCGAGGTGACCTTCTCGGCCGGATTGACCTGCGCCGAAGAGGGCGAGGGGCTGGGCACCGTGTTCGGGCGGTCCGACAAGCTGCTATACGCGGCGAAACATGCGGGGCGGAACCAGATCCAGATCGGCTGACCCCGCCGGCGCCAACACTTGGTGATAATTCCAACGGAAGTTGGCGTGTCGTGCGATGGCTGTTCGCGGGCCGAAGCGAAAGTCTAGCTTTTCCGCCGTTTTCGAAACTGGCACGGTCCCTGCATGATCCCTGGCATCGGCGGCTGGATGGTCCGGCCCGCCGCACCAAGGAGTAAACATCATGTCGTTCCACTTCGAATCCGCCCAGCGTGTCGCCGTTTCGCTCGTCGCATCCTTGTTCGTCGCTGCCGTGATGATCAGCGCAGCCGTCCCCGTCCTTCCGGTCGCCTGACCGGAACGACGCGCTGGAATATCCCTTCGCCGAATCCGCGCGCTTCCGTCGCCGGAACGGTCTATATCCTGCGCCGGGCACCACGCCCGGCAAGGATCGATGCGATGGCCAAGGGACAGAAGAAGACGAACAAGGAAGTGCGCAAGCCGAAGGCCGAGAAGGTCAAGGCGATCGCCGCGAACAGTTCGACGAAGAACAAGGCCGTCGACATGGTCACGATCAAAAGCTGATCGCAGATGGCCGACGACGAAGACAGCTACATCTATGACGAAGCGACTGGCGAATGGGTCGTCGCGTCCGACGCGGAAGCGGCATCCGATACGGGTGTCGTGGTGCGGGACGCGGTGGGCAACGTGCTGGTCGATGGCGACCAGGTGACGTTGATCAAGGACCTGACCGTCAAGGGTGCGGGCCAGACGCTGAAGCGGGGTACGCTGATCAAGTCGATCCGCCTGACCGGCGACGCACAGGAGATCGATTGCCGGTATGACGGCATCAAGGGCCTCGTGCTGCGGGCCGAGTTCGTCAAGAAACGCTGAGCGCAGATGATGGCGGAGACCGTGATCGGGCCGGGCGGCGGCTGGCGCGATGTGCTGGGGGCCGAGTTCGAGCAGCCGTACATGGCGGCGCTCGACGCGTTCCTGGCGAGCGAGAACGCGGCGGGGAAGCAGGTGTTTCCGCCCCCGGCGAACCGGCTCCGGGCGCTGGACCTGACGCCGCCGGACGAGGTGCGCGTCGTCATATTGGGGCAGGATCCGTATCACGGCGCGGGGCAGGCGCACGGGCTGTGTTTCTCCGTGCAACCCGACGTGCGGACGCCGCCGAGCCTTGCCAATATCTATAAGGAGATCGAGGCGGATCTGGGCCTACCTAAGCCGCGGCACGGCTTCCTCGAACATTGGGCGCGGCAGGGCGTGCTGCTGCTGAACACCGTGCTGACGGTGGAGATGGGGCAGGCCGCGTCGCATCGGGGCAAGGGGTGGGAGCGTTTCACCGATGCGGTGATCGCCGCGGTCGATGCCGGGCCGAAGCCGGTCGTCTTCATGCTGTGGGGCAATCATGCGCAGAAGAAGGCTGCGCTGATCCATGACGTTACACATGGCGGGCGGCATCTGGTGCTGACCGCGGCGCACCCGTCGCCTTTGTCGGCGTATAATGGCTTTTTTCGGCAGCCGGCATTTCTCCAAGGCGAATGCGTTTCTGGAGGCGCAGGGGCGCGGTGCGATCGACTGGGCGGTGCCGGACGTGGCGGGATGAGCGGGCTGGAGCGGTTCGTGACGGCGCAGGACGGCGTCCATGCGGAGGCGCTGGAGGAACTGTGCGAGGGGCGGAAGCGGAGCCACTGGATGTGGTTCGTCTTTCCGCAGATCGCCGGTCTGGGGATAAGCCCGACGGCGCAACATTATGCGATCCGCGACGTGGCGGAGGCGCAGGCGTATCTGGCGCATCCGGTGTTGGGGCCGCGATTGATCGAGAGCGTGGAAGCGATACTCGGCTGGGCGGGGCGGCGATCGGCGGTCGCGATTCTGGGCGACACGGATGCGATGAAGCTTCGGTCGTGTTGTACGCTTTTCGAGGTGGCGGGGTTCGAGGCGGCGGGGTCCGACCTGGGAGCCGGATCGCCGGTGTTCGCGGCGTGTCTGGACGGGTTCTTCGACGGGCGGCGGGATGCGGCGACGATCGGGCTGCTCGGATGATCGCCTGACGCGGCGGGAGCGAAGTGCGTGCTGGCACGTTCCCCGTCGCACAGGAGAACAAAGATGCCCAAGACGCTGACCGACATCGCAGAAGCGATGAAGCAGATCGATTTCACGATGCTGTCCACCCGGACCGAGAACGGGATGATCGGCGCTCGCCCGATGAGCAACAATCGCGAGGTCGATTATGACGGCGCGAGCTGGTATTTCACCACCGACGACACGCGGATGGTGGACGATATCGCCGCGGACCCGAACGTATCGCTCAGCTTCCAGAGCAAGGCCGGGCTGCTCGGCATGCGCCCGTTCTTCATCGCGATAGAAGGACGCGCGGTGCTGATCCGCGACAAGGCGTTGTTCGAGGACCATTGGACGAGCGGGCTCGACCGCTGGTTCCCGCAAGGCGTCGACACGCCGGGCCTCGTCCTGATCAAGGTCGAAGGCGTCCGCGCGCATTACTGGGACGGCGAGGATGAAGGCGAACTGGTGCTGAAGCCGGACCTGGCGGCCTGATCAGAAGGGGCGGGGGCGCGGTTCGAACGCTGCGCCGCTCCTCCGAAGTTCACACAAGTTCACACGGTATCGGCAGGTCCTGGAGCAGTATGGCATAAGGTCATTCCAACTCTACCGTTCGTCCTGAGCTTGTCGAAGGGCGGGCAGTCTAGGAAAGGTGCTTCGACAGGCTCAGCACGAACGGATCGTTTTCACGTCATCGCGCTCTCGCCGCCCGTGTGACGCTTGCCTCCGAGCGTCAGTCCGGTCCCTCGCCTTCGTCGTCTTCGTTTTCGGAGACGCAGGGATAATAGCCAAGGATCTCGGCCCATTGGTCCAGATCGAAACCGTCATCGTCGTCGTCGTCGAAGTCTGCCTCTTCGCTGTCCGGATCATCTTCACCTTGCTCTGCGGTCAGGCCGCGCTTCGCCAGTTCCAGTTCGGCCTCGAATTGAGGGCCGAGTCCTTCATGTGGAGCATCATCCGCGTTTTGCAGATCGGCGGGCAATTTACCGTTATCGGCGCGCGCGATGTATAACTCCAGCCGACCTGGATCGAGCGTCGCGGCCGGATCGGCCGGGGGCACGGGGCCGAGCCGTGCGAGCGCATCGTCCACCGCGATCGGTACCGGCGCGGTGGCGGATATGGCGGGCATGGCGCGATCGCGATGGAGATCGCCGTAGCGGTCGGGAAGATGCTTGCGGAGAAGAAACATCATCATCGCGTCGCTCTGGCGGAAACGGCGGCCGATGACGCGACCCTCCCGACAAAATACCGGCTCCTCCGATCCGTGGACGGCGCGCTCGAACGCCGCATCGACCAGTGCCAGCGCGGCCTGATGGATCGCCGCATCCCAGGCCGCGGCGAACGCCTTGCCCTCCGGCGCGCGACGCAGACGATAGGCGCTGGAGGGGGACATGCCGGCAAGGGTGGCGGCGGTGCGGACGCTGCCGGTATCGGCAAGGTGCCCGATGAAACTGCGCTGCCGCTCCGGCCCCCAGCCGTCGACCCGCCGCGCGCGGGCGACTGGCACCCAGTCATAGGCACCCGGATCGAAACCGTTGGCGTCGAGCGCGGTGCCTGGCGCGGGGGTGTCGGGCTCACAGGCGGGTTCGGGTGGAGCCGGCGGGATCGTCGCCGGCGGTGTCGCGGAGGGGAGCACGGTGCGGAGTGGCGGCGTGAACGTATCGTCCACCGGATCGGGCGCCGGATCGGCGGCCGGACGGTGCGGCGTGCGCGCCGGCTTTGGAGCTGCGGGGACGCTTCGGCCAGCGGCGGAAGCGCGGTTGCGGGTTGGTTTGCTTGCCATCCACGAGCGTGGAGCAAAGCATTTCCAAATAGGACAGAGGGAAGTTTGGGGTTTCGTGGGCATGTGGCGTTCGGGCATCCGTCGCCGCGCTTGTCAGAAATAGCGCAGAATCGTATTGATGCCGGATGGCACAGATGAACATCTCGATCCCCGACCAACTCAAAAGCTGGGCGGAAGCGCGCGTCGCCGAGGGGCGGTATAGCAGCACCAGCGATTATGTACGCGATCTGGTCCGGCGCGATCAGGAATATGCGGAGAAGTTGCAGCGGTTACAGGCGGCGATTGATGAGGGGCGGGCATCCCCTTCCAGTGAACGTACGATCGAGGATATCATCGCCGATGAACGGCAGCGGCGCGCAATGGCCTGATGCGGATCGAAGTCAGCGACGAGGCGCAGGATGAGCTGCTGGGCATCCTAAGGTACGGCTACGACATGTTCGGCGAAGATGCTTCGGAAGCGTATCTTCGCGGGTTCGACAACGCGTTTGCGCTGATCGTCGTGCATCCTGCGATCGGCACATTGCATGATCACGTTCGACCGCCAATTCGCAGCCTGCCCTATGGCAGCCACCGGATATTTTATGACGTTTTCGAGGACTTTATCGTCGTGCAGCGCGTGCTGCACAAAGCGATGGACGCTGAACGGCATCTGTAGTGGAGGGAGTTGCAAGGCGTTGGCTAGGTATCTTGTCCGCCACTCGCTGAAGCCGAAGCTGCTAGGCGGCAATTCGATGGGCTGGGGGCCTCGCCCAAATCAGGAATATCGGTGAGTGTAACGTGACCGGCGGCGGCGGTGCACAAACGTGCAGGTGGCACCGAGCCGTTATGGTTATCGAAAGGATCGAACTCATTCCAAGAAAGACGGGCATGCGTCTTTTGGCAGTACGGATTGCAGCCTTCTCACGACATCTGTACGCTCCAATCGCGATGCGGAACCTCGTATGAACATTAGACACATAAAATTGAAAAACTGGCGTAATTTCCAGACCGTGGATGTGCCGGTAGCCGACACAACGTATATTCTTGGATCCAACGCTTCGGGAAAATCCAACTTTCTCGACGTGTTTCGGTTTTTAAGAGATGTATCCAAGCGAGAAGGCGGCGGGTTACAAAAAGCCATCATAGATCGCGGAGGAATGTCGAAATTGCGTTGCTTACACACGCGACGCCCACAAGTTGGCATTGAAGTAGATCTTATAAGTCCCACTGGCACACGCTGGCAGTATGCCCTTGAATTCAAGTCAGAGGGTAAGGGCGCTCAGCGCATTTTGGTTTCAAAAGAAGAAGTTATAAAAGACGAAAAGGTTCTTTTTACTAGACCAAATAAAGACGATAAACGCGACCCAACCCGCTTAACTCAAACATACCTTGAACAAATTCAGGCTAATGAAGAATTTAGAGAGCTTACTGAATTTTTTTCAGAAACGGTTTATCTTCATCTTGTTCCTCAGCTGCTCAAGCACAGTCAGCAAATTGGTGGGCAGGTACTTGAAGATGATCCATTCGGTCAGGGGTTCTTAGAGAGAATTGCCCGTTCCCAGCGGCGGACCCGTGAAAGTCGCTTAGCCAAAATACAGAAGGTGCTGCAAATTGCCGTTCCACAATTTGAAGCCCTAGATTTTGAACAAGACGAATTCACCGGTCGCCCGCATCTAAAGGCGCGTTTTAAGCATTTCAGGCCAAATGTGGGATGGCAACGAGAAGAGCAATTTTCCGATGGAACTTTGAGACTGCTGGGACTATTATGGTCTCTTCTCGATGGATCATCTTTGCTTTTAATGGAAGAGCCAGAGCTTTCCCTTAACTCTTCGATTGTTGCGGAAATTCCTGCAATGATGGCAAAAATACAGCGTCAGAGCAAAAGAAGGCGACAAATACTGATTTCAAGTCATAGTGAAGCGCTGCTTAGCAATCCGGGTATTGATGCGGGTGGTGTTTTACTTATTGAGCCAGGTGAAAACGGTTCCACCATTCGAGAAATCAATGCGAATGAGGCGAATGCTATTAAAGATGGCTTTTCAATAGCTGATGTAGTTTTACCTGCCGCAAGGCCAGCGTCGGCAAAGCAACTTTCGTTCGCTCTAGAATGACCGTCTTCAATACGGCGACGGAGGACGAACTCTCTGAGTGCGTGGCGGTAAAGCTCGTGACACAAGTTGTACCGGGCGGCACGATTGGCCTGAAACTGCGTAAGGGCGGGGCTGGCTACCTACGATCAAGCTTTAATAAGTTTTGTCAGATGGCCAATAGAGAATATGTTCTTCTTTTAACAGATCTGGATCGCTTAATTTGTGCTCCGGAGTTGATTAATAGCTGGGCGGGAGGTTTTCCTTTGCCAGAAAAGCTTCTATTCCGCGTTCCAGTGC
Organism: Sphingomonas aliaeris; assembly: GCF_016743815.1. Taxonomy (NCBI): domain Bacteria; kingdom Pseudomonadati; phylum Pseudomonadota; class Alphaproteobacteria; order Sphingomonadales; family Sphingomonadaceae; genus Sphingomonas; species Sphingomonas aliaeris. The sequence goes on from NZ_CP061035.1 coordinate 3,880,438, forward strand.
GGGAGATAGAAGCTTGGCTTCTGGCGGACCGGCAGGGCATGGCCGCCCTCATGGGGATTAGCGAAGCAAGTCTTCCCTCCCAGCCCGATGACTTGCCAGACCCAAAAGGTACCTTGTTAAATGCCGCACGTAATGCCTCGCGAAGTGTTCGATCGGAACTGGTAGTAGGCAGAAACACGCTGGCGTCTCAGGGCCTTGGCTACAACCGCGTCTTATCAAACTATGTGGAAACGATCTGGAATATTGATAGAGCGGCCGATCGATCTCCTAGTTTACGTAGAGCAGTCGATCGTCTCACAAACCTGCCCTAACGCGATATATCGGTCGTCAGATAAACTTCGCTCCCTCCTTCCTTGAACCGCCGGCTCATCTCCTCCATCCCCTTGATCGCTGCCGCCTTGCTCGCTTCCGCAGTCTCCGCACCCGTCGGACCGCTGGCGATAAACCCTTCGACACCCTGATTCTGCTTCCCCGCGAAGTCCCGCACTTCCTGCGTGATCTTCATGCTGCAGAATTTCGGGCCGCACATGGAGCAGAAGTGGGCGGTCTTGGCGCCTTCTGCGGGGAGGGTCTGGTCGTGATATTGCTCGGCCGTGTCGGGGTCCAGCGACAGGTTGAACTGGTCGCGCCAGCGGAATTCGAACCTTGCGCGGGACAGTGCGTCGTCGCGCATCTTTGCGGCGGGGTGGCCCTTGGCGAGATCGGCGGCGTGGGCGGCGAGTTTGTAGGTGACGACGCCGACCTTGACGTCGTCGCGGTCGGGCAGGCCGAGATGTTCCTTCGGCGTGACGTAGCAGAGCATCGCCGTGCCGTACCAGCCGATCATCGCGGCGCCGATGCCGCTGGTGATATGGTCGTATCCGGGTGCGATGTCGGTGGTGAGTGGCCCGAGCGTGTAGAAGGGTGCTTCGCCGCAGACTTCGAGCTGCTTGTCCATATTCTCCTTGATCTTGTGCATCGGCACGTGGCCGGGGCCTTCGATCATGACCTGCACGTCGCTCTTCCACGCGCGGTGGGTGAGTTCGCCGAGCGTGTAGAGTTCGCTGAACTGCGCCTCGTCATTCGCGTCGGCGATGCTGCCGGGGCGCAGGCCGTCGCCCAGGCTGTAGGCGATGTCATACGCCTTCATGATCTCCGTGATCTCGTCGAAGCGTTCGTAGAGGAAGCTTTCCTTGTGATGGCTGAGGCACCATTTCGCCATGATGCTGCCGCCGCGCGAGACGATGCCGGTGACGCGCTTCGCGGTCATCGGGATGTATGCGAGGCGGACGCCGGCGTGGATCGTGAAATAGTCGACGCCCTGTTCGGCCTGTTCGATCAGCGTGTCGCGGAAGATTTCCCAGGTCAGGTCCTCGGCGACGCCGCCGACCTTTTCCAGCGCCTGATAGATCGGCACGGTGCCGATCGGGACGGGCGAGTTGCGGATGATCCATTCGCGCGTATCGTGAATGTTGCGGCCGGTGGACAGGTCCATGACGGTGTCCGCGCCCCAGCGGATCGACCAGACCATCTTGTCGACCTCCGCCGCGACGTTGCTGGCGACGGCGGAGTTGCCGATATTGGCGTTGATCTTGACCAGGAAGTTGCGGCCGATCGCCATCGGTTCGGATTCGGGGTGGTTGACGTTGTTGGGGATGATCGCGCGGCCGCGGGCGACCTCGTCGCGGACGAATTCGGGCGTGACGTAATCGGGGATGGCGGCGCCGAAGCTTTCGCCGTCACGGATCGCCTTGTCGCGCAGTTCGGCGCGGCCGAGATTTTCGCGGATGGCGACATATTCCATCTCGGGCGTGATGAGCCCCGCCCGCGCATAGTGCATCTGGCTGACGTTCTGGCCGGCTTTGGCGCGCAGGGGGCGGCGGATGACGTTGGGATATTGCGGGACGCCGCCGGAGCGATCGGGGCCGAGCTGTCCGTTATCCTCGGGCCGGATCTCGCGCGCGTCATACGCCTCCACGTCGCCGCGGCGCATGATCCAGTCGCGGCGCAGTTCGGGTAGGCCGGCGTTGATGTCGATGCGGGCGTTCGGGTCGCTGTAGGGGCCGGACGTGTCGTAGACACGCAGGGGCGGTTCGCTGCACGTAGGGTCGAGCATGATCTCGCGCATCGCGACGCGGACGGTGGGGTCGTTAGGCGCAGCGACGTGGATCTTGCGGCTGCCGCGGATCGGGCCGGTGGTGACGCCAATCTCGGTACGGGCGGGAAGGTCGGCCATGTCTCAAGCTCCAAAAAACACGGAGCGAGGGCGGTTTCCGGATATGGACCGCTCCCTCCCTCCGCCCGCGCTAACGGGATCAGGTTCGGCGGGTCACGGCATCAGCCATATCTCAGCTGCTCAGGCGCAGCCCCCCCGGGGATGACCGGATCGTAAGCGCATCGGCGGGCAAAGAAAGGCCGCACGAGGTGTCCCTCGCGCGGCCTTCAGGGTCGAAGCTTCGAAGGAAGGATCAGGGATTGGCGGCGCTCGTCTTGAACGCGGGCAACGTGGCGTTCAGGCCGTTGGGGAAGAAGCCGCCCATCGACGCACCGGCGGTCTTCGCCGCGGTGTTGAGATAGACGATGTTCAGCACCTGCGACACGCTGCGGCTATAGGCGATGCCGTTGCCGTCGGTGGGGACGAGGTTGGCGTCGGTGACGCCCGCATTCGTCACCGTCAGGCCCTGATCGATATCCACCGCGCCGACGCTGTTGCTGGCGACCGTACCGTCGAGCGAATCGCGCGCGTCGGAAATCTTCTGTGCGTTGATGATCAGCGCCGGGATCGCCGGCGCGGAGGGCGTACCGATGCCCTTGCTGTACAGAACCGTGCGGACGAGGCCGGCATGATAGGCTTCGGCTGCGAGGATACCGGCGGCGGCCTCGAGATAGGTCTTGTTGGTGATGAGCGGCGCGGCGCCCTTATAGGCCGAGACGCCGACATCCTCGAAGATGAACGCGCCGAGCAGGAAGTTTTCGGGCGAGGCATAGGGATCGAAGGTCTGGCCCTGCGTGATGATGCCTGCCGCGATCGCCGCCTGGGTGAAGGCGCCGTTCGTACCGCCGCCGATATTGATGTTGGGCATCGCCACCGCCGACGATCCGATCGCAGCGCGGAGGAAGGTTACGTGCGCCGTCTCGTCCGCCGCGATTTCACGCGCATAGGCCAGGACGAGGGGGTCGCCGGACAGGTTCGCCTGAGCGCCGCCGGTGACGGTGCCGGGTGCTGCACTGTTGGGGCCGGTGGTCTGCGAGGTGGCGAGACCCTGGCCGGTGACGGCATAGACGTAGAATTGCGCCTCGAGATATTCGAGGTTGAGCGCGAAGTTCAGGATGTCGAGATCCAGCGTCGCGGCACTTGCGGTCGAGGTCGGGCTGGGCGAGGTGGTCGCCGTCGGGGTCGCGTTGGGATTGTTGTTGTCGGCGCCGCATGCGGACAGCAAGGTCGCGCCGCCGAACGCCGCGGTGGCGCCGCCTGCGACCTTCATGAAGTTACGACGTTCGCCGCGCCGCTTGGCGATGGCGTCGAAGATTTCGGTGCTGGTGTTCTGATCGATCATTTCGAAAATTCCCTGAAATACGGTGATGAAGTTCAATGGCCGGCCGTGAGCGATGCTCAGGCGTTGGCCTTGAAGGTTCCATTCACACCATTGGGGAAGAATAGGCCGCTGGGCGTCGTGGTGTTGCCGTAGACGATGTTCAGCACCTGACCGGTCGAACGGCTGTAGGCGAGGCCATTCGGATTGAGCGGGACGATGTTGGAGACCGTCGCGGCGCCCATGCCCTCAGGCTTGATGCCCTGATCGTCGTCGGGGCCGATGCCCTTGATGAGATCGAGCGTGGGTGCACCGTCAAGGCTGTCGCGCAGGCTTGAAATCTTCTCCGTTGCGTCGATCAGCCCCGGCGTGGCGATACCCTTTGCGTAGAGCGCGGTGCGCACGATCGAGGCGTGATAGGCCTCGACCGCGAGGATGCCGGCGGCGGCCTCGAGATAGGTCTTGCTGGAGAGCAGGGGGGCCGCGCCCTTATAGGCCGTTACGCCGACGTCTTCGAAGATGAACGCGCCGAGCAGGAAGTTTTCCGGCGAGGAATATGGATTGAACGGCGTTGGCGAGGTGATCCCGGCTGCGGACGCCACGGTGTTGAAGGTCGCCGGGCTGATGTTGATGTTGGGCATCGCGACGCGGGCGGTGCTGAGCTGCGCACGCAGGAAGCGGACATGGGCGACCTCGTCGGCTGCGATTTCCTTGGCATAGGCGCCGACGATGGGGTCGCCCGAAAAGTCCACCTTGGTCGAGCCCCAGGTGACCGTGCCGCCGGCAGCACCAGCGCCGCTGGTCGTGTCGGCAGCATCGAGGCCGGTGCCATTCAACGCATAGAGGTAGAATTGCGCCTCGAGATATTCGAGGTTGAGCGCGAAATTCAGCACGTCGGCATCATTGAAGGTCTGCGCCGTCGCGACGCCACCTAGCGTGACCGCAGCCGCACCGGCTCCGGCGACCGCCGCCGCCCCGAGTGCGGTCCTGAAGAACTCACGCCGTTCGTTGCGCCGTTCGACGCGGCCATCGAAATGGTCGATCAGCTGCTGGTTGGTATCGGTCATGCCGGTCGTCTCCCTTGGATCATTGCGGCGGACTACTCGAACACGACCACCCTGATCCACCGTTTCAGGACAACCGACCGGAAAACACCGCCGCCTCGTCCCCCCGATGCAGGAGATCGACACGGCATTTCAACTCTATACGTCCGCGCGATCGGCGCGGATGCAGCAGGGCAATAAAAAATGCCGCATCAACCGGAGATGACGTCAGGACGTCAGAACGTATAGGCCAGGCCGACCGCACCGAGCCACTGATTGCGATCGCCCGCGATGCTGACGACCGGGCTGCGCGCGAAATCACCGAGCAGGCGCGAGTAGGAGACGCCGCCCAGCACCGACAGGCCGTGCGTCAGATCGCCGGTAAGCGAATAGGTCGCATATCCGGAGACCTGATAGTTCTTCCAGCCCTTGCCGGCATTGTACGCCGGCAGCGTGCTGGCGAGCGAGCCGGGCGTGTCGATGCTGAAATAGGTATCGGCATATTCGCCGCCGACATAGCTGGCCGATCCGGACAGGCCGACATACATCTTGCGGCTGAGCGGCGTGCCGTAATCGACGCCGGGCGTGATGATGTAGCTCTTATGCGCCTTGTTGATGTCCTGCACGTAGGACACGCTGACGGTCAATTTGTCGTAATCGCTGGTGATGACGCCGGTCTTGCCGATGCCGGTATAGCCGCCGACCTCGATCGCGGTCTTGCGCTCGCCCAGTGCCTCGACGCGCCGGTCGTTGATGTTCTTGCGGTTGGTACGGTCGAAGTTGAGGCCGACCACGGGCCCGAGCTGGAAGTCCCAGGTGGGGCCGTTGCCGCCGGGAACGACGTCGACGAACAATTGCGCGCCGCGCGAAATGAAGTTGATGCCCGAGACCGAGCCGCGGATCAGGCCCGCGGGAATAACGCGGTTCTTGTCCGAGCCTTCATAGCCCGGGATCGTCGCGACGCCGACCGCGATCGAGACGGAGTCGCCGCCGGTGACGATTTCCGGCTGTGGCAGCGAAGGCTGACCGATCGTGTCGGAATTCTGCGCGAACGCCGGGCTGGCCGACAGGAAGAGAGCGGCACCGACATAAGGTGCCAGACGACGGATCGACGTGCGCAAGGTAATACTCCCGAGGATTGTTTCCCCCGCAACGCCCCCATGCGCCTTTGGCTCCGACAGCGGCGCCCTAGAACATGTACTTCATGCGCACCTGTTGCCGATTGGCATCATTATTCAACTGGAACCGCGCGGCGGCGAAGCGCGGCGGGCCGAAGGTGATCGTCGGATTGCGCGAGAAGCCGAACCCCTCGCGCGGGATGCCGAGCATCGTGTCGAGCTTGTTATTGCCGTTTTCGTCGTGGATCACGGCCAGCGCGTAATCGCCGGTCGGCAGGCCGGCAAAGACCATTTCGGGATGCGTGGCGGAGACGGAGCGCGTGATCGCGCGGGCATCGTCGACACAGGCGGGGAAATTCTTGGGATCCGCCGTCAGGCACAGACGCAGCATGCCCTTGCCCGACCGCAGCTTCGCCACGTCGACATGCAGGTCAGCGACCGGCGTCGCCCCCGGCAGCAACATCAGCATCGCGCAGGACGCCGCCACGATCGACGGCCCTGGCGTCACGCGACGGCCTGGCCTTGAACGTACCGATCCCCTGGTCGGTGTGGCAGAGGCGATCCCAGAACCGGAAATAGAGCCCATAATTGCATCCATAACGTTCGTGATGACGTTGGTGGTGGCTGGCCGTGATCAGCCACCCCCCGAGGTGCCCCCTCCACATCGCGGCCGGGAACATCTCCCAGCCCATGTGATTGGTTACTCCCATAACCGTCATTACCGTCAGCACCACCCCGAGTGCGGCAGGATGGATCGGAATCACGAAGACCAGTAGCGGAATTACAACAGCACCGGTTAAGGCTTCGATAGGGTGGAACGCCATCGCGGCCCAGGCGGTGGGCGGGCGGCTGGCATGATGGAGCGCATGCGCGAGGCGGAAGGGACGCGGCCGGTGCATCCAGCGGTGCGTCCAGTAGAACCACGTGTCGTGCGCGACGAGGTACAGCAGGATCGACACCGGCAGGTACCACAGGGGATAGGTATGCAGATCGGCATAGACGCGGGTCCAGCCGTGATGCTGCCAGCCCCAGGCGATCACCCCGGCGGGGATGCCGTAGATCGCCGCGGAGGCGAGGCTCCAGACGATTTCGCGGCGCATCTGCCGGTCCAGCCCGACATAGAGGCCGGGATGGCGCGACCTGGTCCACGCCGCGAACGCGCCGCTGACGATCAGGTAGCGCACGCCGACGATCACGGTCATCGCGAGCGCGGACAGCGTTATGGCAAGGGCGGCGCTGGTCAGGGATGACATTCCCAGCCTCTTACCGTCCGCAAGGCGACACGTCATGCCGGAATCTTGCCGCAGGATGGGGGATAAGTGCTTGCGCGTCCGCCGGGATCGGCTAACCGCTCCGCCATGGCGGCGATTATCCCATGCGATGTGGCGATCGTCGGCGCGGGTCTCGCCGGCGGGATGATCGCGCTGGCGCTCAGAAGACGACATCCCCAACTCGATATCCGGCTGATCGATGCGGACGACCGTATCGGCGGCAATCACTTGTGGTCGTTCTTCGCGAGCGATGTGACGCCGGAGCATCGCTGGATCGTCGCGCCGCTGATCTCCTATGGCTGGAAAGGCTATGACGTCGCGTTTCCGGGACATTCCCGCACGCTGGACGCCTCCTATTATTCGATCGAGTCGGACCGGCTGGATACGGTGGTGCGCGCGGAACTGCCAACGGGTGCGCTGATGCTGGGTCGCAAGGTGCTGAGCGTCAGCCCGACTGCGGTGGTGTTGACCGATGGCGACCGGGTGCAGGCGCGCGGCGTGATCGATTGCCGCGGGATGGGCGATCCGGGCGTGCTCGATCTGGGGTGGCAGAAATTCCTGGGCCGCGAATTCAGCCTGGCCGAACCGCACGACATGACGCGCCCGATCGTGATGGACGCGACGGTACCGCAGCTGGACGGATATCGGTTCGTCTATTGCCTGCCGTTCGCCGCGACGCGGATGTTCGTCGAGGATACCTATTACAGCGATACGCCGGATATCGACGCCGAGGCGCTCGGCGCGCGGATCGACTCCTATGTCGCTGGGCGCGGCTGGCAGCCGGAACGGGTCGAGCGCGAGGAAGCCGGTGTCCTGCCGGTGGCGATGGGCGGCGATTTCGAACGCTATTGGGTGAATGGCGGCAAGGGCGTCGCGAAGGCCGGGATGCGCGCCGGGCTGTTCCACCCGACGACGGGCTATTCGCTGCCCGATGCGGTGCGCACGGCGGCGCTGATCGCCGATGCGCGCGACCTGACCGGTGCGGCGCTGCATGAGTTGACGCATAATTTCGCGCGCAGGGCATGGGCAAACCGCGGTTTCTATCGCATGCTGGACAAGATGTTGTTCAAGGCGGCAGAACCGGCGGAACGCTACCGCATTCTCGAACGCTTCTACCGTCTTGACCCCCGGCTGATCGGCCGGTTCTATGCGGGACGTTCGACCATGACCGACAAGGCACGTATACTTTCCGGCAAGCCGCCGGTGCCGATCGGCCGTGCGTTGCGCGCGATCACCGAACCGGCGACGATCGGCGCGTCGCGCGGGAAGACCGCATGAGCAGTGCTCCACCCCGGGTGGCCGGGCGCAGCGCGATCGTCATCGGTGCAGGGTTTGGCGGGCTCGCGCTCGGCATCCGGCTGCAATCGGCGGGCGTCGAGACGGTGATCGTCGAGGCACGCGACAAGCCGGGCGGGCGCGCATACGTCTGGGAACAGGAGGGATTCACCTTCGACGCCGGGCCGACCGTGATCACCGACCCCGCCTGTCTGCAGGAATTGTGGGCGCTGACCGGGCGCGACATGAGCGAAGACGTGACGCTGGCGCCGGTGCAGCCCTTCTACCGGTTGAGCTGGCCGGACGGGACGACGTTCGACTACACCAACGACGATGCGCTGCTGAATGCGCAGATCGCTCAGCTGAACCCGGACGATGTCGCGGGCTATGCCAAGTTCCTCGACTATTCGGCGGGCGTGTTCCGCGAAGGATATGAGAAACTCGGCTCGGTCGCGTTCCTCGACTTCGCGTCGATGATCAAGGCGGCACCGGCGCTGGCCAAGTACCAGGCGTGGCGGTCGGTCTATTCGATCGTATCGTCCTATGTGAAGGACGAGCATCTCCGCCAGGCGCTGAGCTTCCACACGTTGCTGGTCGGCGGCAATCCGATGACGACGAGCGCGATCTATGCGCTGATCCACAAGCTGGAACGCGATGGCGGCGTGTGGTTCGCGATGGGCGGCACGAACCGCCTGATCGCGGGCATGGTGACTCATTTCGAACGGCTGGGCGGTACGGTCCGGCTCGCCGATCCGGTGGTGAGCATCGAGACGCTGGGCGACAAGGCGACCGGCGTGACGACGGCGAGCGGATGGAGCGCCACTGCCGACATGGTGGCGTGCAACGGCGACGTGATGCACGTGTACAAGGATCTGCTGAGGACCAACCGGTCGGGGCAGCGGACCAAGGCGAAGCTGGAGCGGAAGCGCTACTCGCCATCGCTGTTCGTGGTGCATTTCGGGATCAAGGGCACGTGGCCGGGCATTCCGCACCATTCGATCCTGTTCGGACCGCGCTACAAGGGATTGCTGGCGGATCTGTACGATACGGGCGTGCTGCCGGAAGATTTCTCCCTGTACCTGCATCACCCGACGGTGACCGATCCGAGCCTGGCGCCGGAGGGGCATTCCAGCTTCTACGCGCTGGCGCCGGTGCCGCACATGGGCAAGTTCCCGGTCGACTGGGACGAGATGGCGCCGGTACTAGAAAAGCGCATCCTGGACGAGATCGGACGCCGGCTGATCCCCGATATCCACGACCGGATCGTGACCAAGTTCTCGTACACGCCGAAGGACTTCTCGCGCGACCTGAACGCGCATCTGGGCAGTGCCTTCTCGCTGGAGCCGATCCTGACGCAGAGCGCGTGGTTCCGCGTGCACAATCGCGACGATCATATCCCGAACCTGTATTTCGTCGGGGCCGGCACGCATCCGGGCGCGGGGATTCCGGGCGTCGTCGGAAGCGCGAAGGCGACGGCGGCGTTGATGCTGGAAGGCGCGAAGTGATGGGCATGTCGGTCCTCCCCGGCACGGGGAGGGGGACCGTTCGCGTTCTTCACGCGAATGGTGGAGGGGCCTTTCCACAAGCGGCCCGCTTGCGGCAAGCCCCCTCCGTCAGCCTTCGGCTGCCACCTCCCCGTGCCGGGGAGGATCGCGCGTGAAGCGTCTGGCGATCTATTGCGGTTCGGCGACGCCGGCCAACCCGGTCTATATCGAATCCGCGCGGCTGGTCGGGCGGACGCTGGCGGAGCGGGGGATCGGTGTCGTCTATGGCGGCGGGCGGCTCGGGTTGATGGGCGCGGTGGCGGACAGTGCGCTGGAGGCCGGCGGCGAGGTTATCGGGATCATCCCGCAGGCGCTGGTGAGTGCCGAGGTCGCGCATCGCGGCTGCACCGAATTGCACGTCGTCGACACGATGCACCAGCGCAAGCAGGCGTTCACCGATCTGTCGGACGGCTTCGTCAACCTGCCCGGCGGGACGGGCACGATGGACGAATTGTGGGAAGCGCTGAGCTGGGCGCAGATCGGCTATCACGCCAAGCCGGTCGGGTTGCTGAACGTCGCGGGCTATTACGATCATCTGATCGCCTTTTACGAAAAGATGGGCGAGGTCGGGTTCCTGCGGCCGCAACATCGCGGCATCCTGCTGATCGACGACGCGCTGGACGGGTTGCTGGCGAAGATGTTTGCGCATGTGCCGATCGAGACGATCACCAAGATGAAGGCCAGCGACCTTTGAGTCCTGGCGCCGCGTCGTGAGCGACGGCCAGGACCTGCCGAGCCGCGACGCGATCGTCGCGACGGCGCAGGAATCGATCGCGCGGGGGTCCAAGAGCTTCGCCGCCGCGAGCAAGCTGTTCGATCGCCAAACGCGCGAGCGGGCGTGGCTGCTCTATGCGTGGTGCCGCGCGTGCGACGATATCGCCGACGGGCAGGATCACGGCCACGGGATGAGCGTGGTGGAGGACGCGCCGGCGCGGCTGGCGCAGGTCAGCGCGATGACCGAGGCGGCGCTCAAGGGGGAGATCGTCGGCGACCCGGCGTTCGACGCGCTGCGCATCGTTGCGGCGGAAACGCGCATGCCGCCCGAATTCGCCCGCGACCTGATCGCCGGGTTCGCGCTGGACGCGCGCGACTGGCGTCCGCGGTCGGAGGCGGACCTGTACAAATATTGCTACCATGTCGCAGGCGTCGTCGGGTGCATGATGGCGGTGGCGATGGGCGTGTCGCCGGACGACGCCGCGACGCTGGACCGGGCATGCGATTTGGGCATGGCGTTCCAATTGTCGAACATCGCGCGCGATATCGAGGAGGATGACCGGGTGGGGCGCTGCTACGTCCCCGAGGAATGGCTGGTCGAAATGGATATCCCGCCCGGCCAGCACATGAAGCCGCCATTCCGGTCGCGGTTGAGCGTGCTCGCGCGGCGGCTGGCGGAGCGCAGCGCGGAATTCGAGGCGAGCGCGCGGATCGGCACGCCTGCACTGCCGTTCCGCTCCGCCTGGGCCGTGCTGTCGGCAGCGGATATCTACGGTGCGATCGGGCGAACGGTGGCCGAGCGCGGCGATCATGCGTGGGACCACCGGGTAACGACGTCGAAGCTGGACAAGCTGAAGTTCATCGCGCGATCGGCGGTCGCGGCGGCGGAACGACGGAGGCGGTATCCGCCCGAACCGCGCACGATCGCATGGGTGCGGCCGGGGCGGTGAGACCGGCGTAGGGGCGACTAGCCCGTCCGGTGGCCGGCCGTCAGGCCTCCAGTTCGACGTCCCAGTACAGCCAATCGTGCCACGTATCGTGCAGATAGTTAGGCGGAAACCGGCGGCCATGTTCCTGCATCTGCCAGCTGGTCGGGCGGATCGCGGCGATGTGCAGCGGCATGGCGGCCTGTTTCGGGGTGCGGCCACCTTTTTCAGATTGCAGGGCGCGCAGGCGGTGGCGACATTCTCCCATGTCGTCCGCCCGCCCTGGGCGCGCGGAATGATATGGTCGAAGGTCAGATCGGTCCCGCATCCGCAGTACTGGCAGGAGAATTTGTCGCGCAGGAACACGTTGAAGCGCGTGAAGGCGGGGAAGGCGGAGGGCCGGACATAGGATTTCAGCGCGATCACCGATGGCAGCTTCACCGCACGCGTCGGGCTGCGCACTTCGCGTTCATATTCGGCGACGATATCGACGCGGTCGAGGAACACCGCCTTGATCGCGGTCTGCCACGGCCAGACGGACAGCGGATAATAGCTGAGCGGCGTGTAATCCGCGTTCAGCACCAGAGCAGGGCACCCGTCAGGGTGTCGGATCAGATCGGGATGGTACATAACCCCCTTTCTCCTTGCGCCGTGGCGCCGATGCTCGCCATGTTTGACGGCGCTTTCGCCGACTTGGATGACGGCGTCATGACAGCACGGCGCAGGGAATGCGGTCAAGGGGGCGCGAGCAGGGGATGACGATCGTCACGCGCTTCGCGCCCAGCCCGACCGGCAAGCTGCACCTGGGCCACGCTTTTTCCGCGATCCGAAGCCATGATCGTGCGCGCGGCGACGGCGGATCGTTCCTGCTGCGGATCGAGGATATCGACGGAACGCGCTCCCGCCCCGACCATGTCGCGGGCATCGTTCAGGACCTGCAATGGCTGGGCCTGGAATGGGACGGTGACGTCCTGTTCCAGTCGTCGCGGCTGGATCGCTACGCCGCGGCGCTGGAGCGGTTGAAGGCGATGGGGCTGCTCTATCCCTGCATCTGCACGCGCGCGGATATCGCCGCGAGCGGGTCCGCGCCGCATGGCCCCTCCGGCGCGATCTATCCGGGTACTTGCCGTGGCGCGGCGGTAGACGAAAGCGGGGCGGCGTGGCGGATCGACATGGCGGCGGCGGTCGCGCGGTGCGGGCTGCTCGACTGGACCGACGAACTGGCGGGCGTGCAGCGCGCCGATCCGCTGGCGCATGGCGACGTCGTGCTCGCGCGGAAGGATGCGCCCGCCAGCTACCATCTGGCGGTGACGGTGGACGATGCGTTTCAGGGAGTTACGCACGTCGTGCGCGGACGCGACCTGTTCGACGCGACGCACGTCCACCGCCTGCTGCAATGCCTGCTGGACCTGCCCATGCCGATCTATCGCCACCACGCGCTGTTGACCGATGCGGATGGACGGCGGCTGGCGAAGCGCGATGGCGCGCCGACGCTCACATCGTTGCGGGAGCAGGGGGTGGACGGTCGGAGACTGGCGGACGACCTGCGCGCCGGGCGGCTACCCATTGGCTTTGGCGTACCGAATGCCTAAATAGATTTCATGAGCATTTTCCTGATCCTCCTCCTCGTCGCCGCGATGATCGCGGTGGTGGTCGTGTTCGTACGCGGGCTCGTCGTTTTCCTGGCGAATGCGACGGAGGAAGCGAAAAACGGCGGTACGGGGCCGAGTGCATCGGCGCTGAAATCGAACAAGATGATGCAGTATCGCATCTTCTTCCAGGCGATTGCGATCGTCATCGTGGTGCTGTTGCTGATGCTGGCGGGCAAGGGTTGATCCTGCCTAACCCCGCCTGACGCGCGTCCGACGATGGTCAAACTGAACCGTATCTATACCCGCACCGGCGACGACGGCACGACCGGACTGGTCGACGGGTCGCGTGTTGCGAAGAGCGATGCGCGCATGGCCGCGATCGGCGATGTGGACGAGGCGAACAGCGCGATCGGCGTGGCGATTGCCGCGCTCGGCACCGGCGAGACGGCGGATGCCTTGACGCGGATCCAGAACGACCTGTTCGATCTCGGCGCAGATCTAGCGACGCCCGGCGACGATTTCACGCCCGGCGAAATGACGTTGCGGATCGTTCCTCGCCAGGTCGCGCGGCTGGAGGAAGAGATCGATGCGATGAACATCGGATTGGAACCCCTGCGCAGCTTCATACTGCCCGCGGGAAGCGCTGGTGCCGCGTCGGTACATTTGGCGCGGGCGATCGTCCGGCGTGCCGAGCGATCGGCCGTGGCGGCTGCGCAGTCGGTGCAGATCAATCCTCAGGCGCTGGCGTATATCAATCGCTTGTCGGACTATCTTTTCGTTGCGGCCCGGTTTGTGAACCAAAATGCCGGTGGCGACGTTCTATGGATCCCGGGCGCTTCTCGCGGGACTTGATCTGCATCAGGTGGGTCGCGTCGCATTCCGGTTTATAGGAACGAAATGCGAACGAATCCCTCCCGCGCGATCGATGACGCCACTCTTGCCGATCGCTTTGCAAAAGTCCGCGCGCTGACGGAGGCGATGGTGTCGCCGCTGTCCGACGCCGACGCAACGGTCCAGTCGATGGAGGATGCGTCGCCGGCGAAATGGCATCTGGCGCATACCACCTGGTTTCTCGAAACCTTCATCCTGCGCGATTTCGTCGCCGGCTATCAGCTGCACGACGAGCGCTTCCCGTTCCTGTTCAACAGCTATTACGAGGCGGAAGGCCGCCGCCATGCGCGCGGTCGTCGCGGCATGGTGACGCGCCCGACGCTGGACGAGGTGCTGGCGTACCGACATCACGTCGATGCGGCGGTGATCGCGGCGCTGCCCGGCCTTCCGGCGGCGGCGGTCGAACTCGTCGCGCTGGGATGTCATCACGAAGAGCAGCATCAGGAGCTGCTGATCACCGACATCCTCCATCTGATGTCGGAAAACCCGCTGGAACCGGCGATCTGGCCGGCGGCGCCGAAGGTTCCGGTCGAGATGCCAGGTCCGATCGGGTGGATCGAAGGCGCGGGCGAAGTGGTGGAGATCGGGTTCGAAGGAACCGGCTTCTCGTTCGATTGCGAAGGGCCACGGCATGCGACGCTGCTGCGCCCGCACGCGATCGCGGACCGGACGGTGACGAACGGCGAATGGGCCGCGTTCATCGCGGATGGCGGTTACACCGATGCGCGGCACTGGCTGTCCGACGGATGGGCATGGGTGCAGCGCGAGGGAATCGGCGCGCCTTTATATTGGGAGCGTCGCGACGATGTGTGGACGCGGTTCGGTCTCGACGGGCGCCGACCGATCGATCCTGCCGCGCCCGTGACGCACGTCAGCTTCTACGAAGCGGATGCCTATGCGGCCTGGGCGGGTGCCCGGTTGCCGACCGAGGCCGAATGGGAAGTCGCTGCTGCAGCCTATGACGTGTCGGGCGGCAACCAGCTGGACAGCGCCGGACCGGTGGAGCCGCGGCCTTCGGCGGGCGGGCCGGCATTTTTCGGTGATGTCTGGGAATGGACCGGCAGCGCGTTCCGCCCCTATCCGGGCTTCAAGGCGATCGAGGGCGCGGTCGGCGAATATAACGGCAAGTTCATGTCGGGGCAGTGCGTGTTGCGCGGCGGATCGTGCGCCACGCCGCGCGGCCATGCGCGGGCGAGCTACCGCAACTTCTTCTACCCGCACCAGCGCTGGCAATTCACCGGCGTCCGGCTGGCCAAGGATCTATAATGCTGAAGCAGGAAATCGAAGACGGCGACATGACGCTGGCGGATCCGGCATTCCGGGCGGACGTGTTGCGCGGCTTCGCGCTTCGCCCGCGGGCGATTCCGGCGCGCTGGTTCTACGACCGGCGCGGTTCGGAATTGTTCGAGGCGATCACCGATCTGCCCGAATATTATCCCACGCGGACCGAGACCGCGATCCTGCGCACGGTGTGTCCCGAGGTCGCCGCGCTGGCGGGCGAAGGGCGCGCGGTGGTGGAATTCGGATCGGGTTCGTCGACCAAGACGCCGATCCTGCTGAGCGCGGTCGCGCCCGCCGCTTACGTGCCGATCGATATTTCGGGCGATTTCCTGCGTGAATCGTCGGCGCAATTGTCATCCGCCTTTCCGGGGCTTCCGGTGTTGCCGGTGGAGGCGGACTTCATGCATCCGATCGCCTTGCCCGAGCAGGTTCGCACCTTGCCCAAGCTGGGTTTCTTTCCCGGATCGACGATCGGCAACATGATCCCGCACGCGTCGGTCGATCTGTTGCGCGCGATGAAGCAAAGCCTGGGCGAGGGCGCGATGCTGTTGATCGGGATGGACCGGGTGAAGGACGAGCATGTCCTGACCGCCGCCTATGACGATGCGCAGGGCGTGACGGCGGCGTTCAACCTGAACCTGCTGGAGCGGATCAACCGCGAACTGGACGGCACGATCCCGATCGACCGTTTCCGGCACCGCGCGATCTGGAACGACGATCGCGCGCGGATCGAGATGCATCTGGAGGCGACCGGGGATGTCGCCTTCACGATCGAGGGACGTCCGTTCGAGATGGCGGCCGGCGAGACGATCCATACCGAGAACAGCCACAAATTCGGCCCGCGCGACGCCAAGTTGCTGCTGCGCGCCGGCGGGTGGACGCCGATCGCATCGTGGACCGACCCCGACAGCCTGTTCTCCGTCATCCTGACCGAAGCGCAGGCGCCGCGTCTCGCGCCGTAGCTGGCCGGACGCCGGGTCTGGCGCAGTAACTGGAACGCGAACCGGGGTTTGCGTTGCTGCTGGCGGGCGGTAGTGGTCTGGTCATGACCCTGACCCCTCCCGTCGCCGAGCGGCGCCCGCACAGCTTCACCGTCCACGGCGTTACGATCGAGGATCCCTATGCGTGGATCAAGGATCCGGGCTATCCGGACGTCACCGACGCGGACGTGCTCGCCTATATCGCCGCGGAGAACGCCTATTTCGAAAGCGTGATGGCGCCGCACAAGCCGCTGACCGACCGGCTGTATGAAGAGATGAAGGGGCGGATCAAGGAAGACGATTCCTCCGTCCCGCAAAAGGATGGCGACTGGCTGTACTGGACGTCGTTCGAGACGGGTGGCGAGTATCGCAAATGGTGGCGCAAGCCGGTGGCGGGCGGCGACGATGTCTTGATCCTCGACGAGCCGGCACTGGCGGAGGGCAAGGAGTATTTTCGGCTCGGCGCGCTGACGGTCAGCGAGGACGGGCGGTATCTGGCCTATGCGATCGACGATAACGGGTCGGAGCGCTTCGAGGTTCGTGTCAAGGATCTGGAAAGCGGCGAGCATCTGCCCGAGGTCATTCCCGGCATGCTGTCCGAAATCGTCTGGACGAGCGATTCGACGGGTTTCCTCTACGGGCTCGCGAACGAACAGTGGCGCACCGACAATGTCCGCTATCACAGGCTGGGCACGCCGGTGTCGGACGATGTCGAACTGTTCCACGAGGCGGACGAGGGCTTCCGCGTCGGCGTTTCGGAGACGAGCAGCCGGAAGTGGATCGTCATTTCCAGTGGCGATCACGTCACCAGCGAAGTCTATCTTCTGCCAGCGAACGATCCGCTCGCGACGCCCTTGCTCGTCTCCGGGCGGCAGGTCGGGCGGGAATATGACGTGGACGAGCATGACGGCACGCTGTTTATCCACACCAACGACGTGGATCCGAACTTCCGCCTGTGCACCGCGAGCGTCGATGCGCCGGGCGAGTGGAGCGAACTGATCCCGCCGTCGCGGCATTTCTACATGACCGGGGTCGAATGCTTCCGGGACTTCTTCATCGTCGATGGGCGCGAGGACGGGCTCGATCAGATCGAGGTGCGCCGCTACGACACGCCGCTGGAGGCGCAGCGTATCGCGTTTCCCGAGGCGAGCTACGATGCGGGGCTGGGCAACAATCCCGAATATGACATGCAGGTGCTGCGCGTCGGTTATGAATCGATGGTCACGCCTGGCACCGAATATGATTACGACGTCGCGACCGGCCAGCTGACCACACTGAAGGTGCAGGAAATCCCGTCCGGCTACGATGCGGGCCGATACGGGACCGAGCGGCTGAAGATCATCGCGCGCGACGGGACCGAGGTTCCGGTGTCGATCGTCTATCCGAAGGATTTCCCGCGCGATGGATCGGGGCCGCTGTTCCTCTATGCGTACGGCGCATACGGCTATGCCATTCCCCCCGGTTTCTCGACCGGCCGGCTGAGCCTGCTGGACCGCGGCTTCGCCTATGCGATCGCGCATATCCGCGGCGGCGACGATCTTGGGCAGCAATGGTATCTGGACGGCAAGCTGGAGAAGCGTGCGAACACGTTCAACGATTTCGTCGATGTGGCGGAGGGCCTGATCGCCGATGGATGGACGCAGGCGGGCCGGATCGCGATCGCCGGACGGTCGGCGGGCGGCGAGTTGATGGGGGCGGTGGTCAATTCCGATCCCGAATTGTGGGGCGCGGTGATCGCGGACGTGCCGTTCGTCGATGTGCTGAACACGATGCTCGACGCGGATCTGCCGCTGACGCCCGGCGAATGGCCCGAATGGGGCAACCCGATCGAGGACAAGGCGGCGTTCGACCTGATCCGCGGCTATTCGCCCTACGATCAGGTGAAGGCGCAGACCTATCCGCCGATGTTCATCTCGGGCGGGCTGAACGATCCGCGCGTGACCTATTGGGAGCCGACCAAATGGGCGGCGAAGCTGCGCGCGACGAAGACCGACGACAACGTTCTGCTGCTCAAGACCAATATGGGCGCGGGCCACGGCGGCAAGTCGGGCCGGTTCGAATCGCTGCGCGAGGCGGCGGAGGAACATGCCTTCGTGCTGTGGCAATTGGGCGTGGACGGGTGAGCCGCTTCACGATATCGATCACCGCATCGCCCGACGACATCGACGAGCTGGGCCATGTCAACAATGCGGTATGGGTGCAGTGGATCCAGCGGATCGCCACGACGCATTGGGAAGCGGTCGCGCCGCCCGAGCATGTCGCCGCCTATGTCTGGGTCGTGACGCGGCATGAGATCGATTATCGCGGCAACGTGGTCGAGGGCGAGACGGTGACGGGCGAGACCTGGGTCCCCGAGGGGCCGAAGGGTGCGCGCTTCGACCGCCATGTCCGCTTCACCGGCAGCGACGGGCGCGTCAAGGTGGAGGCGGTGACGACCTGGGCGTTGCTGGATCGTGCGACCGGCCGTTTGCTGCGCGTGCGTCCTGAGATCGCCGCGCCGTTTCTCAATTAGGCCTGTTTGCGAACCGACTACGGGCAATCCGCGCGAGTTGCCGGGAAAGTGGCGTGAATTTCCCGTAGCTGTGCATTTCAAACCGTCGGCCGAACCGCTAAGGCGGAAGGATGACCGAGATCATCGTCGCTGCGCTGCAGCTTGCCTTCACGCCCGACATCGATGCGAATATCGCCAACGTCTCCGCGCTGGTGCGTGAGGCGGCGGGGCGCGGTGCGCAGGTGATCCTGCCGCCCGAACTGTTCGAAGGCGAATATTTCTGCCGCGTCGAGGACGAGGGCCTGTTCGCCAATGCCAAGCCGGTGGGCGAGCACAAGGCGGTGCTGGCGATGCGGTCGCTGGCGGCCGAACTGGGCGTGACCATCCCGACCAGCTTCTTCGAGGCGGACGGGCCGCATCATTATAACAGCCTGGCGATGATCGGACCCAACGGCAACGTCATGGGCGTCTATCGCAAGAGCCACATTCCCGACGGGCCGGGCTATGAGGAAAAATTCTATTTCCGCCCCGGCAATACCGGATTCAAGGTGTGGCCGGGCCCGGCGGAATCCGGCGCGCCGACGCTGGGTGTCGGCGTGTGCTGGGACCAATGGTATCCGGAAACCGCCCGCGCGATGATGCTGATGGGCGCGCAAGTGCTGTTCTATCCGACCGCGATCGGCAGCGAACC
The DNA here is from genome assembly GCF_016743815.1 of Sphingomonas aliaeris. NCBI lineage: Bacteria > Pseudomonadati > Pseudomonadota > Alphaproteobacteria > Sphingomonadales > Sphingomonadaceae > Sphingomonas > Sphingomonas aliaeris. The sequence goes on from NZ_CP061035.1 coordinate 3,899,767, forward strand.
GCATGACGACAGCCTGGACACCGCGCGCCTGTGGCGCCGGGCGATGGTCGGGCATGCGGTGTCCAACGTCGTGCCGGTCGTCGCCGCGAACCGCATCGGGACGGAACATGGCCAGACGTTCTACGGCACCAGCTTCATCACCGACGAACGCGGCGATATCCTGGCCGAATTGGGGCGCGAGGAAGAGGGCGTGATCGTCGCGACGCTGGATCTCGACCGGATCAAGCGCCACCGTGCCGCCTTCGGCTTCTTCCGCGATCGTCGGCCCGAATTGTATCATCGGCTCGTGCAGGACGTGTGACCGCGCCGCGTGTCGATATGACGTTCCTAATTTGTCCGTGGTGACGCCGCGCTTCGACCGGGTGACCGAAGCGCAACGCGAATGTCTTCGACTCGTGCTGACGCGGCGCAACTCGAAGGAGATCGCGCTGGCGCTCGGCATATCGTCGCATACCGTCGACAAGAGGCTGGAGCGCGCGATCGCCACGCTGGGCGCGACCAGCCGGTTCGATGCGGCGCGGATCCTGGCCGAGCATGAGGCGCAATCCGCCCCCGCCCCCGTCGCGGGCGCCGATACGACATACGAGCCTTTCGTATACCAATCGCCGGACATTGTTCCCGTTGCCGGATCGGACATGGTCGCGGCGTCTGAGGAGTTGGCACAAAGGGGAGGCAGTCGGGACGCGAAAGCGGCCTGGCTGCCGATCCGCCCCAAAGGCGGCAGGTACAACACCCTGTCGATGGGGCGTCGGTTGGCGTGGATCGGCCTGATCCCGGTGGCCTTGGCAGTGGCGGTCGGCATGTTGGGGTTCGGGCTCAGCGTGGCGAGCAAGCTGTTCAAGCTGGTCGCGACCGTGCTGCTCTGATCGGGCGCCCATCGGCCCCGGAAACGGGGGCCCGAGCACGAAGGATAGAGCCATGACGACGTCCCAGGAACTCATCGCCGGCCAGGTCGGCACCCTGCTCCACAAGCTCGAATTGCTGATCGACGAAGCAGTCAGTTGCGGCGCGGAATTGACCGCCGTCCTGCCGCGCGCACGGGTCGAGGCGAAATTGCCGGCGCTGGTCGGGCAGCATTCGCTGGATACGCTGACCGACGCGGTCCAGTCGCTGGTTGCGGCGCGGCGCCAGACGATCGCCACGCACAAGCATCTCGACAAGGTGCGCGAACTGATGGGCCTGCCGGTGATCAGCTTCGGCGAGGAAAGCCCGAAGCCGGACGACAAGGTATTCACGACGGGTGTTGCCCGTACCGACGGCCGGGCCGATCACCTGCGCATCGCCGCCTGACGCGAACGGCATCCGGTTGTTTCGACATAGATATCGGTCGGATCGGTCGGGATGCTGATCGTCGTCCTCTTCAACTTTCTACTCGTCATGTGCGCCGTCTACGCCTTTGCGCGGGGCGGCGCGCCGGAGCGGGTGGTGGCCGCGGCGTTCGTCGCCGCGGCTGCCGCCAGCTACGCCGTCATCCCGGCGAAGGGCCATTTTCACGGCGTGGAGGTCGGCCTGCTGCTGATCGACGCCGGACTGCTGGCCGTACTGACGGGTGTCGCACTTCGAGCGAACAGGTTTTGGCCAATATGGATCGCGTCGTTTCAGATGTTCGCGCTGCTGGTGCACGTCGCGCGGGCATATCAGGAGGACGTCCTGCCAATCGTCTATTTCGCGGTCATATCGCGGATCGCCTATCCCATGCTGCTGCTGCTGGCGATCGGGACGGCGCGGCATTTCTGGCGCGTGCGACAGTATGGCGAGGATGCCGACTGGTGCACCCGGCTGGCCTAGGAGAGTCGCATGTCGGATGAACGCGGCCCCGCGGACGTGGAGCGTCCGACGGCGCATGACATTGCGGCGCGACTGATCGCGTTCAGCGAGGTGCGGACCAAGGTTTTCGAACCCTTCGCAATGCCGGTGAACGACATTGCGTGGCAGTTGCTGCTCCGGTGCTTCGTCGCGCAGGAGCGCGGGTTCCGGACCAGCGTCTATCGCCTGTGCGACGAGATGTCGGTGCCCAAGAGCGTGTCGGTACGCTGGCTGCGCGCGCTGCGCGGGTGCGGCATGGTCGAGTATGACGAGGATCTCGGGAGAGCTGTCCGCCGCCGTCCGGCTCACCACCAGGGCGGAAGACGTCTTGCGTGATTTGCTCGACGCCTAGGGTTTCAGTGCGATCGCCTGCGCGAATACCGCGTCCAGCATCTCGCGCGTCAGCCGGCCGGTATTCTGGTTGTAGCGGGAGCAGTGATAGCTATCGATCAGGATGCGGCCATCGGGCACGCGGTGTTCGGCGCCGTGCGCGAAGCGGCATTTGGGCAGTTTCCCCCCAGCATCTTGACCGCCGATTGATGCGCGACCTGGCCCAGCGCGATGAAGATGCGCGCGCGGGGCAGGGCCGCCGCCTCGGCCTCGAGATATCGGCGGCAGGTGCGGATTTCCTCCGGCAGCGGCTTGTTGAGCGGGGGCACGCATTTCACCGCATTCAGGATCATCGCGCCGCGCAGCGTCAGGCCGTCGTCCGGCGTGCCGAGATATTCGCCGCTCGCCAGCCCGTGATCGCGCATCGCATCGAACAGCAATGCGCCGGATCCGTCGCCGGTAAAGGGCCGGCCGGTGCGGTTCGCGCCGTGCTTGCCGGGCGCCAGGCCGACGATGGCGAGCCAGGCGTCCGGATCGCCGAAGGCACCGACCGGCGCATTCCACCATTCGGGCTGTTCGAGACGCAATTCCGCGCGATAGGTCGCCAATTGCGGGCAAAGCGGGCAATCGGCGGGCGGGGCGGGCAGGTCGGGTGCGAAGTTCACGCGGATGCGATAGGCACGTCGCCATGCCGACGACAAGCTATGCCATCGCCATCGGGTCCAATCGTCGCGGGCGACACGGCGCGCCCGAACGCGAAGTTGCGGCTGCGATGCGCGCATTAAGGGGTGTCGTGACGGCGTCCGCGATCGTCAGCAGCGCGCCGTTGGGGCCGTCGATCCGCCGGTTCGCCAATGCCGTTGTGACGATCGAAACGCGCGAGACGCCCCCGGAACTGCTCGCCCGGCTGAAGCAGATCGAACGCGCGTTCGGGCGACGGCGGGGGCAGCGCTGGGGCGCGCGGGTGATCGACCTTGATATCATATCCTGGTCGGGCGGGCGCTGGACGGCGCGCGACCTGATCGTGCCGCATCCGGCGTTTCGCGAACGGCGCTTCGTTCTCGGGCCGATGAGGACGATCGCGGCTGCGTGGCGCGATCCGGTGACGGGATTGACCGTCCGTCATCTGGCGTATCGGGCACAAGCGGTTGACCGGCGCGCCCTCCGCCCGTAACGCGCGTGGCTTGGTCGGGCCCGTAGCTCAGTTGGTAGAGCAACGGACTTTTAATCTGTAGGTCTCGGGTTCGAATCCCGACGGGCCCACCAAATCCCCTCTCATCCTGTGCGCCATCCGCGCACGTCGATCTCCAGCGAGGGCCGAATGAACGATCCGCTCCATGCACAGGGTGCCGACGCGGCGGGGGAAGTGCCCGGCAACGTTCGCCATCCGCCGTGGCTGTTGATCGCTTTGGGGGCGTTGGGGATCGCATTCCTGCTGGTGGCGGGGATCGGCGCGCTGATCGATCGCGGGTCGCAATTCCGCATCGACGCCGCGATCATGTTGTGGACGCGGCACGGCACGGCGCACGGTATTCCGATCGGCCCGCTTTGGGTACGCGCGGCGATGGTCGATATCACCGCGCTGGGCGGTGTGACCGTGCTGACGCTGGTGACCGCGATCGTCGCGATCTTCCTGGCGTTGAAGCGCCTGTGGCTGACGATGACGCTCATACTCCTGTCGACGATCAGCGGGGCGATCGCGGTCTCGGTCGCCAAGTCGATCGTTGCGCGGCCGCGCCCCGATCTGGTCGATCACCTCGTCACGGTGAATTCCGCCAGCTTTCCGAGCGGCCATGCGACGAGCAGTGCGATCGTCTATCTGACGATCGCGGCGGTGATCATGCAGATCGTGCGCGGTCGGCCGCTGCGCATCTATATCCTGAGCGTCGCCGTGCTGCTGGTCGGGGCGATCGGGTGCAGTCGGGTCTATCTGGGCGTGCACTGGCCGAGCGACGTGCTGACCGGATGGGGATTCGGGGCGTTGTGGGCGCTGATGTGGTGGGGCATCGCCGCTTTCGTCCGGATCAAACGGTCAGCTCTCCAGCCCGGCTAGGATCGCGCGGGCCGATTTGAGGTGTGGCGCGTCGACCATCTTGCCGTCCAGCGCAAGCGCACCTGCGCCGGGATTGGCGTCGAACAGCGCGATCACCGCGCGGGCATGCGCGACTTCGGCATCGGTGGGGGCGAAAGCGGCGTTGATCACCGCGATTTGGCTCGGGTGGATCGCCATCATGCCGGTAAAGCCATCGCGGCGGCCGCGCGCGGCATAGGCGGCGAGCCCCTCCAGGTCGCGGAAATCCGGGTAGACGGTCTCGATCGCGGGCACGCCCGCCGCATGCGCGCCAAACAGGGTCAGGGAACGGGCAAGCTGGTAGGGCGCGGTGTAGCTGCCGTCCTGCTCGCGCGAGGTGGCCGCGCCGATCGCGGCGGGCAGATCCTCCGCGCCCCAGGTCAGCCCGGCGAGACGCGGCGTGACATTGCCATAGCTGCCGAGCGCGAAGACGGCCGCGGGCGTTTCGGTGGCGATCGGCAGGATCATCGTATCGCCGGACAGGCGGGCGTCCAGCGCCGCGAGCGTCGTCGCGCCCTCCGCTTTCGGCAGGACGATCCCGTCCGGGCGTGCCGGCAGGATTGCGGCGAGATCGTCGTCGCTGAGACCCGAATCGAGCGGATTGATCCGGACGAACAGCGTCGTCCGCCGCTCCGCACGCAGGAAAGCGGCGACCATGTCGCGCGCCGCGGGCTTCGCCGCGGGGGCAACGGAATCCTCGAGATCTAGAATCAGCGCGTCGGCGCCGAGGCCCAGCGCCTTTTCCATCCGGTCGGGGCGATCGCCGGGGACGAACAGCAGGGATCTGAGGCGCGGCATTTGTCATCTTCCGTTCATCGCGGGGGTGGCCGACCCTAGCTATCGACGGCCCGTTCGAAAAGCGCGCCAATGGGGCTTGAGACTTTGTATCATCACATCTAGGGGCGTTGTGCGCTGCATCAATCAAAACAAAGGTCGCCCATGATTCGCTATACCCTCCTCGCCGGCACCGCGCTGCTGGTCGCCACGCCCGCATTCGGGCAGACCGCGCCGACCGGTACCGCCCCCGCTGGCGAGATCATCGTCACCGCGCCCGTCCGGCAAAGCGAGACCGACGTGCTGCAGGGTACGTCGATCCTGACGGGCGAGGAACTGACGCGGCAGTTGCGCCCGACGATCGGCGAGACGCTGGCGCGGCAGCCGGGCGTGTCGGCATCGTCTTTCGGCCCGAACGCATCGCGCCCGATCCTGCGCGGCTTCCAGGGCGAGCGTATTCGCGTGCTGACCGACGGTATCGGTTCGATCGACGTATCGAACACGTCGGTCGATCACGCGGTCATCATCGACCCGTTGCTGGCGGAGCGGATCGAGGTGCTGCGCGGGCCGTCCGCCTTGCTGTTCGGATCGTCCGCCGTCGGTGGCGTGGTCAACGTGGTGGATACGCGTATCCCGCGCAGCGTGCCGGAAAAGGGGTACCGGGTGAACGGTATCGCCAATTACGGCAGCACGGCGGATGAACGGTCCGGCGGTCTTGCCGGCGATGTCGCGATCGGCGAGCATCTGGTGCTGCATGCCGACGGATCGTATCTGAAGAGCGGCGACCTGCGCACCGGCAAGGGATATCTGCTGTCCGGTCCGGCGCGGGCTGCGGCCCTGTCGCAGGTCGGGCTGCCGCAGGAGGTCGAACCGGGCGAGGATGCGATCGACTTTGCCGGATCGGCCGCGTTGCGCCGCCGCCTGCCCAATTCCGCGGCGGAAACCTGGACCGCGGGGGTCGGCGCATCGATCATCACCGACGCGGGGTCGCTCGGCGTGTCGTACAGCCATTATGACAGCCTGTACGGCGTGCCGATCCGCTTCGCGACGGAAGTCGGACAGGAGCAGGAAGCACCGCGACTGGATGTCGTCCAGAACCGCTTCGACGTCCGTGCCGAGGTGAATACCGGCGGCGGTTTTCTCGACAAGATCCGGTTCCGCGCCGGCCAGGCGAGCTACCGCCATTTCGAACTGGAGGAAGACAATTCGGTCGGCACCGCCTTCTATAACAAGGGGTTGGAAGGCCGGCTGGAACTGGTCCAGGCGAACCGCGGTGGCTGGCAGGGGGCGTCGGGCGTGCAGTTCTTCAACCGTATCTTCGATGTGGCGGGCGATGAGGCGTTCCTGCCCAAGAACGAGACCAACCAGACCGGATTCTTCACGCTGCAACAATATAGCAGCGGCGCCTTCAAGGCGGAGGGCGGGTTGCGCTACGAGATCACGAACGTCGCGGGACGCAACCCGGCGGACGATCTGCGCTTCTTCAACGGGCAGCGCGCGTTTCATGCGGTGTCGGGATCGGTCGGCGGGTCCTATGGTGTCACGGACGCAGTACGCTTCGGCCTGAACCTGTCGCATACCGAGCGTGCGCCGTCGGCCGAGGAACTGTTCGCCAACGGCGCGCATGCCGGGACGCAAGCCTATGAATTGGGCAATCCCAATTTCCGGCTGGAAAAGTCGAACGGCGCCGAACTGACGATGCACGTCCACGGCGACGGCTTCAGCCTGGACGCGTCGGCATATTACACGAAGTTCTCGAACTACATTTCCGAGAACCAGGTCGCACAAGGAATCTGCGAAGCCGCGGCGGCCCCATCAGGCCGCGAGGTGGATCTGCCCTGCTTCCAGAACCAGCAGTCAGATGCGCGCTATTACGGGATCGAGGCGGACGCCTCGCTCCGGCTCGCGCGCATCGGCGATTACACGATCAACGCCGATATCCTGGGCGATTACGTCCGCGCGAACATCATCGATCTGGGGCCGGCACCGCGTATCCCGCCGGCACGCGTGCTCGGCGGAATCGAGGCGCAGGGCGACAGGTTGCAGGGCCGGATCGAGGCGGAGCATGTCTTCGAGCAGAACCGCATCGCCGCGTTCGAGACCCCGACGAACGGCTATACGATGGTCAACGCTTCGGTCGGCTTCTCGCCGTTCGGCAAATCGAGCAAGACAAGCCTGCTGATCAGCGCGAACAACATCTTCGACGTCGAGGCGCGCCGCGCGAGCAGCTTCCTGAAGGATTTCGCGCCGCTCGCTGGCCGCGATATTCGCGCGACGATCCGTTTCGGCCTTTAACGACTTACAGCGCGGCGATCGCCTCCGCCAACGGAGCGATCGCCGCAGCCTGCTGATCCCAGGAGGTGACGAGGCGCGCCTCGCCGTCCGCCCAGTCGTAGAAATCGAAGCCTTTCGCGCGGAGCGAGGCCGCCTCCGCCGCCGTCACCCGCAGGAACACCTCGTTCGCCTCCACCGGATGAAGCAGCCGATTGCCGGCCGCGTTCGCCAGCAGGGACGCGCCCGCATTGGCGGCGCGTGCGGTTTCGAGCCACAGATCGCCGTCCAGCATCGCGAGAAGCTGTGCGGCGAGATACCGGCCCTTGGACAAGAGCAGCCCGGCGCGCTTCCGCCGCATCAGCGTGGCATCCGCCAGGTCCGGCTTGAAGAATATCAGCGCCTCCGCGCTCATCCCGCCATTCTTGACGAAACCGAAGCTGAGCGCCTCGACGCCCGCCTTCCACGTAACCTCGGCGGGGGAGCAGCCGAGATGCGCGACGGCATTGGCGAATCGCGCGCCGTCCATATGGAAACCGAGTTTCCGCTCGCGCGCCAGTTCGCCGATCGCCGCGACTTCGCCCGGCGTATAGACGCGGCCATATTCGGTCGCGTTGGTGATCGAGATTGAGTGCGGCTGAACGCGGTGGACGTCGTTCGCGATGGCGTCGATCACGGTCCGGATCGTGGCCGGCGTCAGCTTCGCGCCATCGCCATCGCAGAGCATCAGCTTGGCGCCGTGCGTGTAGAATTCGGGCGCGCCGCATTCGTCGTTCTGGATATGCGCGTCGCGGTGGCAGACGACGCCACCATAAGGCGGGCACAGGGCCGCAAGCGCGAGGCAGTTCGCCGCCGTGCCGGACGGCACCCAGAGCGCGCGGACGTCCGTTTCGAAAAGGTCGGAGAAGCGACCGTCCAGCTGCTTGCTCAGCGCATCGCCGTCATAGGCGGTGTCGAGCGTGTTGGCGGTGGTCATCGCGGCCATGACGGCGGCGTGGACGGGGGCGGCGTTGTCGGAGAAGAAGCGCATGCCCCGGCATTTGCGTGGCGCGGCGGGATGCGTCAACCGCCGTGATCGACGTCAGAGTTTCGCCAGCATGCGCGCCCGGATGCGGGCGATCGCGAAGATTTCGCCGTTGCGCAAATCGGTCGCCGTCACGACGCTCGTGCCCGATTGGTCGGGGTCGGCGATCGTGCCGCGATTGCTGTATCGCGCGACGAACGGTCCGCCGGGGCCGCGGAAGATGCAGACCCATTTCTCGGCGGGACCGGCCGCGTCGATATCCGCGCAGATGATCGCGTCGCCCTCCTCCAGCCCGAGCGCGTCGTAATCGGAGGGGAGTTCGGTGATCCACAGCCCGGTGGTGGTTCCCAGCCGACGCGCGAGCCAGTCCTTCCGGTACGGCACGGTTTCGAGCGGATCGCCCTTCGACGTGTCGGTCAACGCCGCGAGCCGGTAGCGCGGAATCGTGACGAAGTCGGCATCGGCGACATCGACCAGCGATCCGCCAGTGCCTTCGTCGCCCAGCATCAGCCATCGCGGCGAGACACGGAGTGCGTCGGACAGGCGGAACAGGTCGTCGCCCTTCGGAATGCTGTCGCCCGATTTGTAGCGGGCGAACGTGCTGGTCGGGATGTCGGCCGCGCGCGCGAAATACGCATCGCTGAGGTCGAGCCTAGCAAGCGTCGTCCGAAGCCGGTCTGCAAAAGCAGACTTTGTTGGATGGGATTGATTATCCCGAAAACGGGACGTAGTGGCCCGATTGTCGATCGCCTTGGCAGTGCGGCCAGCCATAACGCAAGCTTCCATGTAATCCGGTCCTGAAAACGGGACGTAGCGGTAAAATCATCTTTTGCGCAGCGCCAATCGCGCAGCCGGACGATCGAGCGGACTTCGAACAGGGGGATCATGACATGCCGGATACACTTTCAGCAGCAGCATCGGCGGGGAGCGGTCGCGGATGATCGGCGTCGGACTCAGCATTCCGCAGACTGTCGTTCGCCGCCCGCGTGACCCCGGCCCGGCTGACACTGGTCGGTTCTTCGGCTCCCGCACCCAATATTGGGGCGATCGCACGCCCGTTTTCGGAAAGGTATCATGATGGCCCTGCAACGTATCGATACGACGACCGGCGCTGGCGATTCGGCTCAGGCCGGCGGCGACAAGATCAACGCGAATATGGTCGCGCTCGCGCAGCGGGCGGGGCGGCATAGTCCGATCCATTGTATGTTCGACGGCGACAGCAAGACCAGCGAGATCAAGTCCGGATTGCAGTGGATGGCCTATTTCGAGGGGCTGGAACTTCGCCTCGACGGTGGCGATCTGGGCGTCGGGGGAAGCAATAGCGGCACTGGCAGCAGCAATCTGCTGAGTCCGGCGCGCCTCGCGCTGGCGAGGGCGGCGCTCGATGCGCATTCGGCCGCCGGGCGGACGGTCGATTATTTCCTGACGATCGGGACCAACGATCTGTCGGCCAATCTGGCGCCGGCGACCACGATGGCGAACATCCGCAAGTTCCACGAACAGTATCTGCGCCCGCAACCCTGTTTCCGATATCTGATGCTGGTATCGGTCGATCCGCGGTCGCCGGGCAGCCCGGCCTCGGCGTCGCACCTGTACACGACCAACCGGCTGTACGAACATTATGCGTTGGTCAATCCGTTCGACGTGATGTTCGTCGATACGTCAGGCGTGATGATCGATCCGGCGCTGGGCAATGTGAACGGCCATCCGATACCGTTCAACACGACGGCCGCGCCGATGCCGGTCGGGGCGGTGACCGACGATGGGCTGCATTGTTCGAATTACGGCCGCTATGCGAAGCGCTTCGCGACATTGCCGCTGCGGGATCTGTATCGCCGCAAGCCCGCCCGGAGCCTGTCGCGTGCGCTCGTCTTCGGAAATCCGAACGCGACGGGTGCCAATATGGTGGGGGCGGACGGACGGATCGTCGCGCCGACGGGCACGATCAGCCTGACGAACAGCGGCACGGGAACGGTCACCGGCCTGCCGCCCGCCGGATCGACGCTGGGGGAACGATCGACGGAACGCTCGGCGTGGCATTCGCCGCCTCTACCGTATCCGTCAGCCAGCATGGCGGGCTGATACCGAAGGGCGCCTGGCCCGCGGTGCGGGTCGCGTTCAGCGGGACCAGCGGGGCGAACACGACCGGGCTGACGTTCAGCTGGCTGGTCAGTGCCGACTCGGCCATCGTAGTCGGGGACGTGGTCACGGCGGGCGCGCTGCTGAACTTCAACGCGATGAGCGGCCTGATCGGGCTGAATGTACGCGCGAACAATCCGAATGCGGTGGGCGGGACACAGTTGGGTGTCTCCTCCGTGGGGATATCCCCCGCGGCGCAGGTGATCGCCGCGCCACTGGATGGTCCGATGCTGCTCGAAGGAGACGACACGCCGGCGACCGCGTCGCAGGGTGCGTTTTTCCTGTCGCTCGGCGTCTACCTTCCGCCGAATACGGCGATCAGCGGCAGCATCGACCTGCTGACGATCTTCGCCGAACGGATCGGCGCGATCCCGGCTGCTACGGCTTGATAAGGCCGGGCGGGGTCATGGCTCCTCGTCCGGAAACGGTTCGTCCCGCGGCGCGCGTTCCTCGCGCCGCGGCGGCGGACGCCGTTCCCCGTCGCGGGAGCGGTTCAGTTCGATGCTACCGTCCGGCCCGACATGCAGGTTGAGGCCGAGGCCTTCGATATCGCCTTCGGGCAGGTTGATGCCGTCGATACCGAACAGCCCTTCCTCATTGCCGGACGCCTCGTCGACGACCGGATCCGGTTCAGGCGCCACGGCGGGGCCGACCCGCAGCGCGCGCATCATGAAATCGCGCCAGATCCGCGCGGGAATGCCGCCGCCGGACAGGCCCGCATTCGGCGTATTGTCGTCATTGCCGACCCAGACACCGACGACCAGATCGCCCGCAAACCCCAGGAACAAGGCGTCGCGGCTATCCTGAGTCGTTCCGGTCTTGCCATACGTCTTGACCGACAAAGCGGCCTGACGACCGGTGCCCGTCTCGGCAGAGGCGGACAGCAGGTCCAGCATATGTTCCTGCACGTCGCCTGCGAGCGGCCGGGATCGTTCGGTCAACGTCTGATACCAGCTGCGATCGCCCTCCGCCTCGACGCCGTGCGCGCGGACCGGATAGGATTTTGCGGCGACCGCGGCATAGGCCGTCGTCAATTCAAGCAAAGACACGGTCGAAGTGCCGAGTGCGATCGTGGCCTCGCTGGCGATCGGGGTGGAGATGCCCAGATCGCGTGCGGCGCGAATGACGTTCTTGACGCCGACCTGCTGGATCAGCCGTGCAGCGGCGACGTTGCTCGATTTGGCGAAGGCTCGGCGCAGGGTGATCTTGCCCTCATACCGGCCGTCGCTGTTGCGGGGGCTCCAGTCGGCGATCGTCACCGGCGTGTCCTCGACCAGCGAATCGGGCGTCAGGCCTTCGCGCATCGCCGCGAGGTAGACGAACAGCTTGAACGCCGAACCGGGCTGGCGCTTCGCCTGTGTCGCGCGGTTGAACGGGCTGTCGGCATATTTCTTCCCGCCGACCATCGCGACGACGCGACCATCGGGCCGCATCGCGACCAACGCGACCTGTGCATCGCGCAGGCCGGCGCTGCGGACCGAGCGTTCCGCAGCGGTCTGCAGCCGGCGGTCGAGCGTCGTCTTGACCGTCGTCTCGCGAACGATCTCACCCGCGCGGTCGCGCGCTTCGGGCAGGACCCAGTCGGCGAAGTAGGTGCCATCGGGCAGCGGCTTGATGCTGTTGGTGGACAACCGGGCCGGCCGCACGTCGGCGGCCTCGCGCGCAGTGATGAAGCCGGCATCCGCCATTGCGGCGACGACCAGCTTCTGCCGCGCGCGTGCGCCTGACAGGTTGACGGTCGGGGCAAGCTTCGACGGTGCCTTCACCAAGCCGGCGAGCATTGCGGACTGGCCAATGGACAGATCGTCCGGCGACCGGTTGAAGTAATGTTTCGCGGCTGCGGTCAGCCCGTAGACGTTGTCGCCGAAATAGACGTTCGACAGGTAGCGCGACAGGATCTCGTCCTTCGACAGCCACGCCTCCAGCCAGAATGCGATCATGACCTCGCGGATCTTGCGTGCGGCGGTGCGGTCCGAATCGAGGAAGGCGTTCTTCGCGAGCTGCTGCGTGATCGTGCTGCCGCCCTGGCTTCGCCCGCTCGACCGGACATTGTGCCAGAAGGCGCGCGCGATACCGCGGGGATCGATGCCCCAATGCGACTTGAAGCGGCGATCCTCGATCGCGAGGAAGGCGTTGGTGACGTTCGCGGGAAGCTTCGCCGCATCGACGGGTTGCCCGATGATCGCACCACGCCGCGCGATCGGCGTATTGTCCTCCGCCAACAGCGTGATGCTGGGCGGGGTCAGGGGTTCGAGCGACTTGGACAGCGGTGCGGTAAAGGCGAGCCAGATCACCGCGAGCACGAACAGGACGATGCCCAAACCCGCGATCCGCATCGGCCAGCGCCACCGCGATCCGCGACGGGGGCGGACGGAGTCTTCGGAATAGTCGTCCGGTTCGCGATCGTAGTTCGGCGGGGGCGGGGATGCGGGCGGCGGGGGTGGAGGCTCCGTCGGGCCATAGGCGGCCGGATCATAGCCGCGAAGCGGCTTGGCAGGGGGCGTCGTGGCCGGATCGAAAGGGTAAGGTCGCATCTGTTTCCAGGTTCAGCCCGCTGGCGAAGCAGCAAGCGGCTGTATTATCAATATAGCACAGTTGCCGCAAGCGGCTGGACGCATCCGCCGGGCTGGGGCACATCCGGGGTCGAAACGAATTTTCGGAGCAACTTCGTGCGCGTTACCATCAAGGACGTATCTCGCGAAGCGGGGGTTTCGATCAAGACGGTATCGCGGGTGCTGAACAACGAGCGATATGTCGGGGACGATACGCGCGAGCGCGTTCAGGCAGCGGTCGCACTGCTCAACTTTCGCCCAAGCATGGCGGCGCGATCGCTTGCGGGCAAGCGCAGTTTCCAGATCGCTTTGATCTGCGACAATCCCAGCCCTTATTATGTCTACGAGATGCAATCGGGCATCCGCGATCGCTGCGTGCAGGACGGGGTGCGGATGATCGCGCAGCCTTATGACCGCGATTCGGCGACGTTGATCGACGATGTCGAGAGCCTGGTCGATGCGACCAGCGTCGACGGGCTCATACTGACCCCGCCCGTGACCGACTATCCCGCGATTCTGGACCTGCTCGCGCGGCGCGGCGTGCGGTTCGTGCGCGTGTCCCCCGGGGGCGATACCGGGCTTACCTCGTGCAGCTTCATCGACAATGTGGCGGCGGCCCGGACGATGACGGACCATCTGATCGGACTGGGCCATCGCCGGATCGGATTCGTGAAGGGGCATCCCGATTACGCCACCAGCGCGCACCGATTCTGCGGGCTATGCCGAGGCGCTGGCGGCGGCGGGCATATCGCACGAACCGGAGCTGATCCGCGGCGGCTTCTTCGATTTCGCGTCGGGGGAGCGGCAGCGGAGGCGATGTTCGACCTGCCCAATCCACCGACCGCGATCTTCGCGTCCAGCGACGATATGGCGGCAGGCGTTCTGGCCGCGGCGCACAAACGCGGGCTGCGCATTCCCGACGACCTGTCGGTGGCGGGGTTCGACGATACGGCGCTGGCCAGCGTCGTCTGGCCACCGCTGACGACGATCCGGCAACCGACGCGCGCAATGGGGTATCAGGCAGCGGACCTGTTACTGGCCGGCGACGACGCCCCGATCGAGCGGCGCGAGGTGCCGTTCGAGCTGGTCGTGCGTGGATCGACGGGGCCGGTGCGGGGGGCGTAAGGGGAGGCGAGACGTATTGATCGGGCGCGACCGCCTGCGTCACTGCTTTCCCCGTAGGAGAGATCGTACCCCTTATCCGATGAACAGCATGGCGGCGGCGAGCGACAAAGCGAACGCCACGACGGTCGCGACCAGAATGACGAACAGCGGCTTGGGCCCGGCCTCCAGCAATTGCGACAGCGGGGACCGGATGGCCGTCGCGGTGACGGCCGCCGCCAGCAGCCCGCTCGCGATCTGCTCCGCACCGCGCGCCGCGACGGGCGGGATCACGCCGAACGAATTGATCCCGGCCAGCACGAAGAAGCCGACGACGAACCACGGTATGCCGGGGCCCTTGGCGCGTGATTCGTCCCCGCGCAGGAAAAGCGCGACCACGGCCAGCACCGGCGCGAGCAAGGCGACTCGCGTCAGCTTGACGATCGCCGCGATCCCGCCCGCGGCGTCGGAATAGGAATAGCCTGCGCCCAATGCCTGCGCGACATCGTGGATCGACGCGCCGAGCAGGAAACCGGCGCGCAGATCGCTCATGTCCAGCGCGTGTGCTGCGATCGGATACACGACCATCGCGGTCGCCGACAAAGCGGAGATTCCGACAAGGACCATCGTCAATTGTGCCTGGCTGGCGCGTTTTTCGCCCAATGTGGTGGCCAGGGCCATCGCCGCGGACGCACCGCAAATCGCGACGGCGCCGCCCGCCAGCGTTCCGAATGCGGTGTCGAAGCCGAACCGTCGCGCCGCGACTATCCCCGCCCCGATCGTCAATGCGACGATCGCCAGCACGCAGAGCAACGCCACGGGTCCGAGTGCGACAATCTGCCCGAACGTGATTCGCACGCCCACCAATACGATGCCCCAGCGCAGCAGCGATCGCGATGCGAAGGCGAGTCCCGGCGTGAGCCGCGTATCCGCGGACAGGAAGTTCAGCGCCAATCCGATCAGCAGCGCCATCAGCGTCAGGGGTGCGCCATAATGATCCGAGATGAACGCAGCCGCCAGGGTGCCGGCCGCGACGATCACCAGACCGGGCAGATATCCGCGCCAGGTCGCCTTGGGCGACGGCTCGATATCGCCGTACAGGTCGGCGGCCATCGGCAGTGGACGTTTCGTGATGCTTGCCATTGTCACCCGTGGAGTAGATCGTGCCGGCCTGGTCTTCCATGTTTCCCCGGTTGAGGAAAGCGGCCGCAATGGCGTCGCAGACGATCGGTATCGACGGGGACTAGCGCAGATCGCGCGGGTATGACAACGTTATCGGAACGAAAAGACAGCATGACATGATGGGGCAGGATGATGGCGGGATTTTGGGCAGCTAGAGGCGGGGGAGCCCGCTGGGTCATCGTCGCGATGGTGTTCGTGGCGATCATGCTCAATTACGTCGATCGCCAGATCCTCGCCCTGCTCAAGCCGACGCTGGAGGCGCAGTTCGAATGGTCCGATCAGGATTATGCGAACATGGGCACCGCGTTCCAAGTCGCGACCGCCTTTGCGTTTCTCGGCACAGGCTGGTTCCTCGATCGCGTCGGGTTGCGGATCGGTTTCGCGCTGGGCGTGCTGGTGTGGAGCCTGGCCGGAATGGCGCATGCCTTCGCCACGACCGTCCCCGCATTCTTCGCCGCGCGCATCCTGCTGGGCGCGGCGGAGTCGGTCGGTACGCCGGCCGCGGTGAAATCCGCCGCGACCTATTTCAACCACAAGGATCGGCAGATCGCTTTGGGCATCGGCAACACCGCGCCCAATATCGGCGCGATCATCACGCCGTTGTTCATCCCGGCGATCGCCGTCGCCTATGGCTGGCAGGCGGCGTTCCTGATCGCCGGTGGGCTGGGCGTCCTGTGGGTGATCGTCTGGTTCGCGATTCGCATAAAGCCGGTGGCGCTGGATGCCGTCGCGCCGGTGCGGGTGCCGTGGCTGAAGGTGCTGCGCAGCCGCGAGACGGCGGCCATCGCGATCGCCAAGATCCTGTCCGATCAGGTGTGGTTCTTCATGCTGCTCTGGCTGCCGGACCTGTTTCACCGGCTGTTCGGGATGAAGCAGGGGACGCTCGGCCTGCCGGTCGCCTTGGTCTATGTGCTGGCAGCATGTGGAGCGCTGACGGGGGGCTACATACCGTCGAAGCTGATGGGCATGGGCTGGAGCGTGAATCGTGCGCGCAAAACGGCGATGCTCGGCTATGCGGTGCTCGTCCTGCCAGTGGTGTTCGTGCAGAGCGTGGGAAGCCCATGGACGGCCGCCCTGTTGCTGGGTCTCGTCCTGTTCGCACACCAGGGATTTTCCACCAACGTATTCGGGCTGACGACGGACATCACCCCGGCGCGATCGGTCGGGTCGCGGATCGGTATCGCCGCGTTCTGCGGAAACCTGTGTTCGATCGGGATGATCCAGTTCCAGGCTTATGCCTTGTCGCATGGCTGGGGGTACGGCCCGGCGCTCGCCATCTGCGCCGGTTCCTATCTCGTGGCGCTGGGCGTCATCCATCTGCTTATCCCCGTGATCGTGCCGGTGGAGGAGTCCGAGCGCGGCGATGGCTTGGTCGCAGCGCATTGAAGACGGCGCGTTTCCGGCATCCGTCAAAAAATCGATCGGGAACGAAAAAAGTGAGAAACGGTTGTTGACAGCCCGAGCCGAGGACCATAGATAGCCGCCTCCAGCAGCGACGGCCTAACGGTCCAAGCGGTTGGGTCCTCGCAAACCACCCCGATAAACCGGGGGATCGGCGGCGAGGTTAGCGTTATCTCTGATGACGATCCCTTCGATCTTAGGATTGGAGCGTATCGTCTTCTTTGGTCGTCTCGGCGGCCGTTATG